>JAUNXZ010000016.1 GCA_030539515.1 Thermoplasmata archaeon | reverse complement strand
TGCCCATGTCCATGATGTGTCTCTTGAGGGCGCCTTCACCGTGCAGCTTCACGACAGTGACCGTGGAGCCGACATCGGCGTCTTTCAGCGTCTTCATTCCTATCAACTCTCGGGGCAGAACAGGATCTTGCTGGCCATGTGCCTGTCAATGGCGATCTTCGACCCCTTCACGTCGAGGATCACGTTGCCATTGGCCATGCTCACGGCCTTGACCTCCGTACCCGTTGTGAATCCGAGCTCGCTCAGGAACCTCTTGACTTCTTCCTTGCCAGAGATGCTCGTGATCGTTCCCTTCTCTCCGACTTTCGCCATCGAGAGGGGGACACCGGACGCCGGCCTGTAGCTGGCCTCTTCGCTGGTGCTGCTGCAATGCGCCGCACTAGCGTCGACACACGGTGTAGCTGGATTCATGCCTCTTAGGAAGGCCTAAGTGTATATAATGATTAGTTATGCCTAAACAAATTAAAGCGCTACAAAATTTATATACAGATATCCGAGAGGAGGTTCCGAGGATGCATCCAACCCCGGGCCGATCCGGGATGCTGGCCATGTGCCGGAAGCATCCATCCATCATTATCCATAGCCCCTTCAGGGGATATACGCCCGTTACCCTCGGGGGCATCCCCGGACGCCTCCATCCGTCTCCGTGCCAGGCAACCGCCGAGGGCCTGCTGGATTGTCATTCTCTATCTGAAAACTTTAAAGGCCAGGACCTGTACGCTCACGCATGGATGACATAGAAATCGCCCAGTCCGCCATCGTGAAGCCCATCAGGGAGGTCGCTGCAACCATCGGCCTCTCCGAGGACGACATCGAGCCCTACGGCAAATACGTGGCAAAGGTCCCCGTCGACAAGCTCGCATCCCTCGGGAGCGGGAAGCAGGGGAAGCTGATCATGGTCTCGGCGATCACCCCCACCCCGGCCGGGGAGGGGAAGACTGTCACCACCATCGGGATGATCCAGGGCCTCGGGAGGCTCGGCAAGAAGGTCGTCGGGGCCCTCAGGGAGCCCTCCATCGGACCGACTTTCGGGATCAAGGGTGGAGCCACCGGCGGGGGGTACTCGCAGGTCTACCCCATGTGGGACATCGACCTCCACTTCACCGGGGACATCCACGCCGTCACCGCGGCGCACAACCTGCTGTCCGCGATCCTGGACAACGAGCTGGTCAGGGACAACCCCCTGAACATCGACCCCACCCGCATCGTCCTCAAGAAGGCCATGGACATGAACGTCCGCGAGCTGAGGAACATCGTCACCGGCCTCGGCAGGGACAGGATCCTCGGCGGCGTGCCGCACGAGGGCGGCTTCCTCATCACCTCCGCGTCCGAGATCTCCGCGATCCTCGCGCTGTCCACCGACAGGGCCGACCTCAGGAGGAGGCTCGAGAGGATGGTCGTCGCATACACCTACGAGGGCAAGCCCGTGACCGTGAAGGACCTGGGCTGCGTCGGCAGCATGATGGTCATGCTGAAGGACGCCATCAACCCGAACCTCGTCCAGACCCTCGAGGGGCAGCCCGTGTTCGTCCACGGCTTCCCGTTCGCCAACATCGCCCACGGCACCAACAGCGTCATCGCCACGAAGGCCGCGCTGAGCCTCGGCGACTACGTGGTCACCGAGGCGGGATTCGCCTCCGACCTCGGAGGCGAGAAGTTCATGGACATCGTCTGCAGGGAGTCCGGGTTCGCGCCGGACTGCGTGGTCATCGTCGCGTCCATCCGCGCCCTGATGACCCACGGCGGCGCCAAGCTCGACGAGCCCGAGACGATCACCGAGGACGCCCTCAGGAAGGGCCTGTGCAACCTCGACAAGCACATCGAGAACATGTCCTCCTACGGAGTGCCCGTCGTCGTCGCGGTCAACCGCTTCGCCCACGACACCCCCGAGGAGATGGAGATCATCCGCGAGCACTGCAGGGCCGCCGGCGTCAGGTGCGCCTTCTCCGAGGCCTTCGCCAAGGGAGGCGAGGGCGCGATCGAGCTGGCCGAGACCGTCCTCGACGTGCTCGAGAACGAGAAGACCGACTTCCACTGCCTGTATCCCGTGGAGGCCTCCATCAAGGAGAAGGTCGAGGCCGTCGCCACCAAGATCTACGGCGCGGGCTCCGTCACCTACACCAAGGAGGCCGAGAAGGCCATCGCGCAGATGGAGCAGGACGGCTACGGCAACCTGCCCGTGTGCATCGCGAAGACGCAGGCGTCCCTGACGGACGACTCCAAGGTCAAGGGCGCCCCCAGGGGATGGATCCTCAGCGTCAGGGAGGTCCAGCTCTCCGCCGGAGCGGGATTCGTTGTGCCCGTCTGCGGGACGCTGACCCTGATGCCCGGGCTCCCGAAGGTCCCCGCGGCCATGAGGATGGACCTGCTGGACGACGGCAGGATCGTCGGCCTCAAGTGAGATTCAAACGAGGGGAACGGGGATTCCCCGCCCCCTCATCCTCCTTTATTCCATGCTTCTGGTCAGGCCTGCGGTTCCGGACGACGTGCCCGCGATGCTCGCGGTGTACGCGGAGTACATCGGCACGCCGGTCACCTTCGAGACCTCCCTCCCGTCGGAGGGCGAGTTCCTGTCCAGGCTCGAATCCGTCACGGAGACGTATCCGTGGCTGGTCTGCGAGGATTCCGGAACGGTCCTCGGCTACGCCTACGCCCACAGGCTCTCGGAGAGGGAGGCGTACTCATGGGCGGCGGAGACGTCCGTGTACGTGAAGGCCGGAACCCGCGGGAAGGGCGTCGGGCGCGCACTGTACACGGAGCTGCTGGACATCCTGGAGGGGATGGGGGTGCGCCGCGCCATGGCGTGCGTGACCGTGCCCAACCAGGAGAGCGAGGGGTTCCACGCATCCATGGGCTTCAGGCAGGTCGGCAGGTTCGAGAACGCCGGGTACAAGGACGGATGGCGCGACGTCGCGTGGCTCCAGAGGGACCTCGGGGGATCGGACGCGCCCGGACCGCTCAGACCCTGGCGGAATCCCGTCCCTTGACGTTGCTCTTGCCGTCGGCCATGTCGTACCAGCGGTCGGACTCGGCGATGTCCACGCCGACGCCGTCTCCGGTGCGGTACATGTTGCCCAGGAGGATCTGCGCGCCCTTGTGTCTGTTGAGCGCCGCGGACGTGAGCCACCTGACGGCCTCGGGGATGTCCTTCTCGACCCCCGCGCCGGCCTTGTAGTACTGCCCCAGCACGAACTGCGCCTCGGCGTTCCCGGCCTCGGCCGCGTCCCTGATCCACCTGGCGGACTCAGTCAGGTCGCGGGGCAGGTCGGCGCCGGTGAAGTGCATGATCCCCAGCTCGTACATGGCGCGGGCGTCCTGGTCGGCGACGGCCTCGAAGTAGGACTTCGCCTTCAGGGGGTCCTTGGAGGTGCCCATCCCGAGCAGGTGCATCTTGCCGAGGAAGTACGCCGCGTTGGCGCATCCGTGGCCGTAGGACTTCTCGAACCACGATAACGCCGCGGGGTAGTTCTTCTCGATGCCCTGGCCCCTGGCGTACATGAGCCCGATGCTGTACTCGGCCTCGGCGTTCTCGCCGCGGGCCTCCCTTATGAAAACCGTGTACGCGTCGACGTAGTTCCTCTCGTCCCTGTTGCGGATGACGAATTTGGCCCATTCCATGGGGTCCATGCCACTGCCGTCGGCGCTCATCTGCCGACCGCATGGCGCTCGTCATTCTTAAAGGCGCGTCGGATTCCGTCCGATGGCGGCCGGATTGCGACGTATCAAAGCGCCTTGTTCAAATATCGGACGGGGGATGGGGGCGCGTGACCGAGGCCAGCTTCTCCGACGCAGTCATACGTCGCCTGTGGGTCCACAGGTGGGCCATATTCGCGGTCCTCACCGTGGGCTACTTCTTCGTCTACTTCCACAGGATATCAGTGAGCGTCGTGGGGACGGACATCGTCTCCGAGGTCGGCGGCACGGTCGGTGTGCTGAGCAGCGTCTACTTCTGGACGTACACAGCGATGCAGATCCCCTGCGGCCTGCTGACGGACCGCTTCGGCCCCCGCGCGGTGTGCTCGGTGTTCCTCGTGATCGCATCGGTCGGTTCCCTGATCACCTGCGTCGGGAACGAGTTCTGGATGATGGTCCTCGGGAAGATGATGATCGCCGCCGGCATGGCGGTGGTCTACGTCCCGCTGATGAAGCTGGTGTCCGTCTGGTTCCCCAAGAGGGACTACGCGGTGCTGAGCGGGATAGTCATCGCCGTCGGGAACGTCGGCGCCATCGCCGCCGCCGGGCCGCTGAGCGTGCTCGCCGACGCCGTGGGATGGAGGGAGGTCTTCCTCATCCTCGGGGTGATAACGCTGGTCCTCGCCGCCGCGTGCGGCATCATAATCAGGGACCATCCCAGCCAGAGGGGCCTGCCGTCCACCGAGGACGTGGAGAGGGCATCCCGCGGCGTGGAGGCCGAGGAGTCCTCGGACGCCCGCATACCCGTGATGGACGGGCTCCGCATCGTAGCATCCGGCGGGAGGAGGTTCTGGCCCTGCGCCCTGGCCTACTTCCTGGTCTACGGCAGCATCATGACCTTCCAGGGGACCTGGGCGGTCACCTACTTCAACAACGTCTACGGGTTCGCGCTCTCCGCGGCCTGGATGGTCACCGCCCTCGGTATCGGGAAGATCATGACCACGGTCGTCATCGGGGCGCTGACAACACGCGGGGTGATCAGGTCCAAGCGCAGGACCATGATCGCCGGATGCGCGGCGTTCACCGCCGTCTGGTTCGTCATCTACCTGCTCGCGGGCGACGTGGACAGCTACTGGTTCTGGTTCGCCGTCAGCTTCCTGTTCGGGTTCTTCGGAGGGTTCCTGACGCTCACGTTCACCCAGGTGAAGGAGTGGTACCCCATCGCCATCGCCGGCACCGCCGTGTCCGCCACGAACATCTTCCTGTTCCTCGGCGCGAGCATCGGGACCACGGTGTCCGGGTGGATCATCGGGACAACCTACTCGCTGGGCAACTTCTCCGCCGTGTGGGGGATAATGGCCGTGGCCTCGCTCGCGGCCGTGCTCCTGCTGATCGTGTCGAGGGAGCGCGGGGAGTCCGACCCCCTGTTCGGCGCCGACGAGGTCCGCAGGCTCTCGGAAGGCTCCGGGAAGGGCGGGGAGTAAATCCTACCGAATAGATAGGATTTACGGTCTGGCATGTGCGATTTAGTACATTTCCATATGATTAAGGTAGGAAATAGGTAAATACCACACCGCCATGGTCCGTGAAGCCGTCTGCGACGGCAGGACCATACAATGACCGGCGACAACGACCGTTACGTTCTGAACAAGGAGCTCGCCCAGATGCTGAAGGGCGGGGTCATCATGGATGTCACCACCCCCGAGCAGGCCAGGATTGCCGAGGAGGCCGGCGCTTGCGCCGTCATGGCCCTCGAGAGGATCCCCGCGGACATCCGCGCCGCGGGAGGCGTCTCCAGGATGTCCGACCCCAAGATGATCAAGGGCATCCAGGAGGCCGTCTCCATCCCCGTCATGGCCAAGTGCAGGATCGGCCACTTCGCCGAGGCCCAGATCCTCCAGGCCATCGAGATCGACTACATCGACGAGAGCGAGGTGCTCTCCCCCGCCGACGACGTCTACCACATCGACAAGAGGCAGTTCAAGGTGCCCTTCGTGTGCGGCGCCAGGAACCTCGGCGAGGCCCTCAGGCGCATCGGCGAGGGCGCGTCCATGATCAGGACCAAGGGCGAGCCCGGGACCGGCGACGTCATCCAGGCCGTCTCCCACATGAGGCAGATGAACAGGGAGATCCGCGAGCTGAAGGCGATCAGCGACGACGAGGTGTACGAGTACGCCAAGTCCCTCCAGGTCCCCCTGGACCTCGCGTTCTACGTCCACGAGAACGGCAGGCTCCCGGTGGTCAACTTCGCCGCCGGCGGAGTCGCCACGCCCGCCGACGCCGCGCTCATGATGCAGCTCGGGGCCGAGGGCGTGTTCGTCGGGTCCGGCATCTTCAAGTCCGGAAACCCCGCCAAGAGGGCCGCGGCCATCGTCCGCGCCGTCACCGACTTCAACGACCCCAAGGTGCTCGCCGAGGTGTCCGAGGGTCTCGGAGAGGCCATGGTGGGCATCAACAAGGACGAGATCGAGAAGCTCGAGAACATCCGCATGGCGGAGCGCGGCCAATGACCCGCGTGGGCGTCCTAGCGGTCCAGGGGGCCTTCGTCGAGCACGAGGCCTCCCTCTCCCGCCTCGGGGCGGAGTGCTACGAGATCCGCAAGGCCGCGGACCTCGGCAGGAGCCCGGACGCCCTGGTCATCCCCGGAGGGGAGAGCACCGTCATGGGGAAGCTCGTCCGCGACCTCGGCATGTTCGACACCCTCCGCGGGATGATACTGGACGGGACGCCGGTCCTCGGGACCTGCGCGGGCATGATAATGCTCGCCGGGTCCGTCGAGGGCGGGCCGTCCCATCTGGCCACCATGCCCATCGCCGTCAGGCGCAACGCCTACGGCAGGCAGCTGGGCAGCTTCTCCGCCAGGGCCGGGTTCGCCGGCCTGGGGGAGATACCCCTGGAGTTCATCCGCGCGCCCGCGGCGGTGTCCCTGGGGGAGGGGGTGGAGACCCTCTCCGTCGTGGACGGCGTGCCCGTGGCCGTGAGGTACGGGAACCAGATCGCCACCGCGTTCCATCCTGAGCTTACGGACGACCCGACCGTCCACACCTACTTCCTGGACGCGGTGCGCTGACCCATCGCTTTTTAAGACACGCGCGCATGGGGTGCGCATGGAGCCGACCGGAACTGAGTGGCGCTACGAGCCCTCGCGCAGGCATATGGACCGCGCCTCCCCCGACTACGATCCGCGCAAGGCGGAGGACCTCGCCGAGCAGGGGGCGTCCGAGAACCCCGACGCGCGCTACATCCAGGCCCTCTACACCTATCTGGGGCAGGGAGGGGCCATCCAGGACCGCGCCACCGCCGCGGAGCTGTTCTCCATCGCGGCGTCCGAGGGCCACAGGCCGTCGGCCATAGTGTCCGCGGAGATCTCCCGCAACGACGAGGAGGTCCAGGACAGGCTCATGGCGCTCAGGCTCAGGGGCGAGGAGTGCGAGGACAAGGCCTGCGCCAAGCTGTTCTCCCTGTACGACGTGGGCGCGGGATGCGTCAGGAAGGACCACGGCGAGGCCGTAAGGTTCTACACCGTCTGTGCCGAGCACGACGACGTCGAGGCCCAGCGCACCATCGGGTTCATGCACCTCAAGGGCAAGGGGATCCCCAAGGACCCCGCCTTAGCCGTGAAATGGCTCAGGGCGGCCGCCGACGCCGGCGACGCCAACGCCATGTACCGCCTCGGCCAGATGTACGACGAGGGCCTGGGCGACGCGGAGCCCGACCTGAAGGCCGCCGTCGAGTGGTACGAGAAGGCCGCCGCCGCGGGGGACAGGGACGCCCAGTTCGCGATGGGCTGCATCCACTCGATGCCCAAGACCCGCTGGACCAGCGACGAGAAGGCGGCGAAGATGTTCATGGCGGCCGCCGAGCGCGGCCACGCCGAGGCCCAGTACCAGATCGGGATGATGCTCGCCTACGGGCAGGGGGTCCGCAGGGACCCGGCCCAGGCGGGTTACTGGCTGGAGAAGTCCTGCGAGAACGGCTACCAGCAGGCGATGGTCGACTACGGCAACATGTGCTTCGAGGGCAAGGCCCTCCCGCAGGACTACGCCAAGGCGGCCAAGTGGTTCACCGTGGCCGCCGAGGGATGCAACGGGTACGCCCAGTACGCGCTCGGCTGCATGTACGGGTCCGGATACTACTACGAGCAGGACGACGAGGAGTCGTTCAGGTGGTTCAAGAACGCGGCCGAGATGAGCGAGGCGAACTCGCAGTACTGCCTCGGCTGCATGTACTACGAGGGAAGGGGCTGCGAGAAGGACGTGGAGCAGGCGGCTGTCTGGTTCGACCAGGCCGCCGACCAGGGGCACCCCGGCGCCAAGTCCTTCCTCGGCATGCTGAAGATCACCGGCACCGGCACGGAGCAGGACGTCCAGGGAGGCCTGGACATGCTCAACGAGGCCGCGGACGGAGGGTACTTCGAGGCCCAGTACTACCTCGGGAAGCTCTACTACGAGGGGGAGTACGTCAAGCGCAACATCCCCAGGGCCAAGAGGTTCCTGGGCCAGGCCGCCCGCCAGGGCGATCCCGACGCGGCGGCCCTCCTCGAGAGGATCAAGTCGGAGAAGTCGAGATGAAATCGGAGCTGGAGACCGACGCCGCAGCCGGCGACCCCTACGCGTGCCTCGCGCTCGCCTACTTCATGCAGACGGGCAAGGAGCTGGACATGGACATACCCGAGTCCGTCGTGTGGTACGAGAGGGCGGCCGCCCTCGGATGCGCCCGCGCCCACTGGGAGCTCACCCGCATCTACCTGGAGGGGGAGTTCGTCGAGAGGGACGAGACCGTCGCATGCGCGCACCTGATGCGCGCCGCCGAGCTCGGCAACGCCGACTCCCAGGTGTTCCTGGGCGACGAGCACATGTCAGGCGGCCTGGTGGAGCGCGACCCCGCCGAGGCCTTCAGATGGTACTCCAGGGCCGCCGAGCAGGGCGTCTCCAGCGCAAAGTTCACGGTGGGCTACATGTACGCCCACGGCATCGGCGTCGACCGCTCCGATACGGAGGCGGAGATGTGGTTCTCCTCCGCCGGCCTGACCGGCCAGGCGGACATGTTCCTGGACATAGGGATGTGCTACGAGTACGGGCTGAACGGCATCGTCCACAACGAGGTTGAGGCCGCCAGGTGGTACAAGTACGGCGTCGACATGGGCCACGAGAAGTGCATCCTGTGCTGGAACTCCGTGATGGAGAGCCTCGGGGGCGCCGCCCGCGAGCCCCTGGAGGACCGCCTGGACAGGCTGTCCATGACCGAGGCCCAGAGGGAGGTCAACGAGAGGGCCGGGGCACTCGCCACGGCCGACGAGCTGTTCGACCAGGGCATGATGGAGGAGGCCTACGAGAGCTACGGGCACGCCGCCCGCCTCGGGAGCCCGGAGGCCATGTTCGCCCAGGCCATGATGCTCCACCAGGGGATCGGGGTCAAGAGGGACGACATCAGCGCCATCAAGGAGCTCTCCCACGCCGCCAACGCGGGGTCGGAGGACGCCCAGTTCTACCTGGCCAGGACCTACGAGTCCAGCAGGTTCCCGACGGACGACTCCCAGATCGTGAAGCTCTACTCGGACGCGGCCTACAACGGCTTCCTCGCCGCCTACTACTATCTTTCGAAATACGTCGACCACCCCGAGATCTATGCCCGCAGGACGCACACGAGGCGCTGACATGTCCTTCGAGACCGTCCTCAAGGCGGCCCAGGACGGGGACGCCGACGCGCAGGTGGCCATGGGCTACCTCTTCTACAGGGGCGACGGCGTTGGCCAGGATCGCAGGGAGGCCGCCAGGTGGTTCGGCCTGGCCGCCGACCAGGGGAACGCGGAGGGCATGTGCAACCTCGCGTACATCAAGGCACACGGGTACGGGGTGCGCGGTGACCTGGAGGGGGCTATCGCGCTTTACGAGAAGTCGGCGGAGCTCGGCTACCCTCCGGCGATGTTCAACCTGGGCTTCATGTACTCCGACGTGGAGGGCGTGGAGCAGGACTGGGCGAAGGCCCGCATGTGGTACTCGCGCGCCGCCGAGGCCGGGAGCCTCCCGGCGCTCTACAGGCTCGGTGTGATCATGCAGGAGGGCAGGGGATGCGAGAGGGACCCGAAGGGCGCCCTCGACTGCTTCTCCAGGGCCCTCGACGCGGGGTACCCCCAGGCGGCGCTCAGGATGGCGTCCATGCTGATGAGCGGCGACGGAGTCCCCAGGAGCCCGGACAGGGCCGCCAGGGCTCTGTCCAAGGCGGCCGACGCCGGGGACCCGGACGCGATGCTCGAGCTCGGCAGGATGTCCCTGTCCGGAGAGGGCATGGTCAAGTCCGAGGCGAACGCCGTGAAGTGGCTGAAGAAGGCCAGGGCCCGCGGGAGCGCGGAAGCGGCCGAGATGCTGCAGCAGATGGGAAAGTGATTGGACATGAGGATGAACGAGTACCAGAGGGAGAACGTCTTCCGCCTGCTGAAGGGGATCAAGTCGCGCAGCCCGTTCTACGCCAGGAAGTTCGAGGGCATCGACGTCGAATCCATGACGACGCAGGAGGAGTTCGAGACCCTCCCGTTCACGGACAAGGGCGACCTGAGGGATGCTTATCCGCTCGGCCTCGCCGCGGTCCCGGAGAGGGACATCGTCCGCATCCACAGCTCGTCCGGGACGACGGGAACGCCCGTCATCATACCGTACACCGCCAGGGACGTGGAGGACTGGGCGGTCATGTTCGAGAGGTGCTACCGCATGGCCGGGGTCACCGAGGAGGACCGCGTCCAGATCACGCCCGGCTACGGGCTCTGGACCGCCGGCATCGGATTCCAGGCCGGATGCGAGAGGCTCGGCGCGATGGCGATCCCGATGGGGCCGGGCAACACCGAGAAGCAGCTCAAGATGATGGAGGATCTCGGGACCACCGTGCTCACCGCCACCTCGTCCTACGCCCTGCTCCTGGCGGAGGAGATCAAGAGGCGCGGCATGAGGGACAGGCTCCGCCTCCGCAAGGGCGTCATCGGCTCCGAGCGCTGGGGCGAGAAGATGCGCAACGAGATCGCGTCCGACCT
The DNA here is from genome assembly GCA_030539515.1 of Thermoplasmata archaeon. Taxonomy (GTDB): domain Archaea; phylum Thermoplasmatota; class Thermoplasmata; order Methanomassiliicoccales; family Methanomethylophilaceae; genus Methanoprimaticola. The sequence continues at coordinate 13,192 of JAUNXZ010000016.1, read as the reverse complement.
GGGCGTGGACTTCTACGACATCTACGGCCTCACCGAGATCTACGGCCCCGGGATCGGCATCAGCTGCGACTACCGCAACGGGATCCACATGTGGGACGACTACGTCTACTTCGAGGTGATCGACCCGGAGACCGGCGAGGTCCTCCCGGACGGGGAGGTCGGCGAGCTCGTCATCACCACCCTGAGGAAGGAGGGCGCCCCGCTCATCAGGTACCGCACCCACGACCTCACCCGCATAATGACGGGCGACTGCCCCTGCGGCTCCAGGTTCCCCCGCATAGACATCATCGTCGGCAGGACCGACGACATGATCAAGGTCAGGGGATGCAACATGTTCCCGGCCCAGTTCGACGAGGTGCTCGCCACCATCGACGGGGCGACCAGCGAGTACCAGGTCATGATCGACCACCTCATGGGCAGGGATGAGATCACCGTCTACTTCGAGACGGACGTCCCCGATGGGGAGACGGAGCCCCTGGAGAGGGAGCTCGTGTCCAGGATCAAGTCGAAGATGGGCGTCACCGTCATACCGAAGGCGGTGCCCCTCGGATACCTCCCGCGCAGCGAGAAGAAGACCAACAGGATCTTCGACAACAGGTACTGACATGATGGAGCTGGACGTCATCCTGGATGCGCTGGACCGCGCGTCCGCGGCCCTGGGGGACATCGGAGCGGTGAACGCGAAACCGACCGACGTCGGGGTCTTTGACGTGGTCACCGACGCGGACCGCGCGGCGGAGGACATAATCCTCGGAGCGATACGCTCGGCGTTCCCGGACGACGGGATCATCGCGGAGGAGTCCTCCCCGGACGCGGAGGGCTCGGAGCGCACATGGGCGGTGGACCCCATAGACGGCTCGGTGAACCTCTCGCGCGGGATACCGCTGTTCGGGATGCAGGCCGTGTTCATGGAATCCGGCGTCCCGTCGGCGTCCGCCATATCGCTCCCCTGCCAGGGGGAGACCTTCTGGGCGTCCCCGGAGGGCGCGTTCATGAACGGCTCGCCGATACGCACGGCGGAGCCCAGGCCCCTGAGGGAGTGCATCCTCACCACCGGCGACTTCAGCAGGAGGTCCGAGGACTACCGCCTCATGCAGGCGAGGCTCATGTCCGACTGCCGCGACAGGGTGGCCCGCTTCAAGATGTTCGGGGCCGCATGCGTGGACTTCGCATACCTGGCGTGCGGGAGGTCCGACGTCCACGTGAGGTTCGTCAACAAGGTGTGGGACTTCATGCCCGGGATGTACCTCGCCGGGCGTGCAGGCGCCGTCTACGACAGGGATCTCCTGGACGAAACGGGGATCCTGATAATGTGCTCGTCCCGCGGGGTGCTGGACGAGGCCCTGGCCGAGCTGCTCCCGCTTATCAGTCCCTCATCTTCCCGCCGATGAGGGCCATGGAGGCCAGCAGGCACTCCAGCTGGATCCTCTCGTTGCTGCCCTCGACGATCCTGAACTCGCACTCGCCGGTCTTCTCCATCAGGCGGACCTTCTCGTAGTCAGAGATGTCCAGGCCGAAGATCCCGGAGTGGATCTGCTTGATGATGTCCTGGCCGGACAGGCCGTACTCCACCATGGTGCTCTCCAGGAGGTCCCTGGCGCCCGCGTAGTTGCCGTCGAGCGCGGTGGTGACGATCCTGCCGATGACCTCGGGGTTCGCGAGGCCGGCGGTCTGGTAGATCAGGTCGAGGTCGACCCTCCTCCCCAGGGAGGCGGCCACCTGGAGCGAGTTCACCGCCCTGCGCATGTCGCCGCGGGCGATGGCTATGAGCCCGTCCAGCGCGTCGTCGGCGATGTCGACGGACTCCGTCTGGACGATGCGGGAGAGGAACCCGCGGATGTCCTCGTCGGACAGGGGCTTGAACTTGAAGACCGCGCACCTGGACTGGATGGGGTCGATGATCTTGGACGAGAAGTTGCACGAGAGGATGAACCTGCAGATCCCGGAGTACTTCTCCATGGTGCGCCTCAGCGCGGCCTGCGCGTCCGAGGTGAGCGCGTCGGCCTCGTCCATGAAGATGATCTTGAACTGGGCCCCGCCGACGGGCGAGGTCCTGGCAAACTCCTTGATCTTGCCGCGGACGACGTCGATCCCCCTCTCGTCGGAGGCGTTGAGCTCGATGTAGTTGCCCTGCCAGTTGTCGCCGAACATCTCCCTTGTGAGCGCGAGGGCGCAGGTGGTCTTCCCGGTGCCCGCGGGCCCGGTGAACAGGAGGTGCGGCATGCTGCCGGATTTGACGTAGGCCTTCAGCCTGTCGGTGACATGCTTCTGCCCCGCGACGTCGTCCAGCGTCCTGGGCCTGTACTTCTCCGTCCAGATCTCGTTCATGGCAACCAACCGCGAATAGGGGACGGCATTAATACACTTGACTGCGCCTCGGAAAAATGGTTAGATAATTCGAATGAATCGTAATAGTTTAATATATCTAACAGATGCCGCAGGCCATGAAAGGCGGATACGGACTGCTGCTGGCCACCATCGCCATCAGCATGTTCCTGGACGGACTGGACGGCACCATCGTGAACGTGGCGCTCCCGAACATAGCCGAGTCGTTCGGCATCGGCACGGGGGACACGTCGTGGGTCGTCACGGTCTACTTCCTGATGATGTCGGGTCTGATCCTGGTGTTCGGCAGGATCTGCGACATGGGCGCGATAAAGAAGGTCCTCATCATCGGCATGGGGATATTCACCCTCGGGTCGCTGTTCTGCGGCCTGTCCCCCTCGCTGGCGCTGCTCCTGGCGAGCCGCGCGTTCCAGGGGATCGGGGCGGCGATGATCGCCTCCTCCGCCGTGATGCTCGGGGTCAAGTACCTCCCGAAGGAGAAGCTGGGCCTGGCGATGTCCCTGGTGGTCCTCGGCTCGTCCCTCGGCGTGGCCGTGGGACCCACGGTAGGCGCAATCCTCACCGAGTACACCTCGTGGCATTGGATCTTCTTCATCAACGTCCCGATAGGCGTCGCCGCCATCCTGATGGCCCACAGGGCCGTCCCCGCGGACCGCGGGCTGGAGAAGGGGGACCTGGACCTCGCAGGCTCCGCTCTGCTGTTCGCGGCCATCGTCCTGGGGCTGTTCGTGGTCGAGCGCATCCCGTCCGTCGGTGTGAACACCACAAGCCTCGTCGCCCTCGTCGGGTGCGTCGTCCTGTTCGCGGTGTTCTTCCGCTACGAGAGGGGGAGGACCAGCCCGGTCCTGAACCTGAAGCTGTTCCGCAACAGGAACTTCGACATGGCCACCATGGCGTACGTGCTGGTCAACCTGACCGTCATGGGCATCGTGTACCTCATACCGTTCCTGCTGAGGAAGGTGCTCGGCATGACCACCCTGGAGAGCGGCCTGGTGCTGTCGCTCCAATCGGTGTCGATGATCGCTTGCTGCCTCGTGGTCGGGAGGCTCTCCGACAGGCGCGGGGACCGTCCGTTCGCCATCCTGGCGTGCCTCATCATGCTCGTCTACACGGTCATGATCTACTTCGTGAACGCGGACACGACCCTGCTGTACCTCGCCGTGGCCCTCCTGGTCGGAGGGTGCATCTGGGGTATCGGAGGGGGCCCCATGGGCGCCAGGATGGTGGACTCCCTGGATGACGGGGACAGGGGCTCGGGCTCCTCGATGATCTCGTTCGTGATGTACTTCAGCTCGGCGCTCGGCACGGCGCTGTTCGCGGGCCTGTTCGGGCTGGGCTCCGGGGAGGGATCCGGGTCGATCTCCGACGTGCCCCTCGACGCGTTCCTGGACGGCTTCGGCCTGTGCATGATCGTGGCGATCGTCCTGTCTGTGCTCGCCGTGGTGCTCTCCTGGGCGCTGAAGGTCGACAGGAAGGGGTCGGAATGAACGGCGGCAGGAGCCTGGGCAGGTACATCGCCAACAGCTCCGTCCTGGAGCTGAGGATGCTCAACCACGACCCGTCCATGGACGTGCCGATGTCGTACAAGGACGTGCTCTACCTGAACATGATCGCCGACGCGGGTTCGTGCACGGCATCCCGCCTGGCGGAGCTCGCGTGCGTCACCAAGCCCACGGTGACGGCGAGGGTCAACAGCATGGCCAAGCGCGGCCTCGTGGTGAGGGAGCGCAGCGAGACCGACCGCAGGGTGGTCAACATCCGCCTGTCCGACGGCATGGCCGAAGCGTACAAGCAGGAGTGGGACATACTGGAGTGCATAGTGGACAGCCTGGCGGAGCGCTACGGACGGGAGAGGGTCGAGGACTTCCTCGACATCCTGGACGGGGCGTCCGACCTGATGGCCGCCTACCGCCCCGGTGAGCCCGTTGATCAAGAGCATCGATATCGAGGACAAGTCCCTGGCCCTGGTGGTCGTGGACATGCAGAACAAGTTCGCGGCCGGGGAGCTGGAGGCCCCCGCGAGGGGGATTCTTCCTACCGTGAACTCCGCCATAGCGATGTTCCGCTCGGCCGGGAGGCCGGCGGTGTTCGTCGCCATGGACGGGGAGGGCCACGGGATCCCGGAGGGCATGGAGGACCCCCACGGCTTCGTGGAGGGGCTCGACATCCGTCCGGAGGACGCGGTGGTCCACAAGTCCGAGATGAGCGCGTTCTGCCGCACGGAGCTGGCCGACGTCCTTCACGGGATGGGCGCAGACGGCATCGTGGTATGCGGCCTCGTCTCGCGCTGGTGCATCATCTCCACGTACTTCGGGGCCTACGACCACGACATCTGCCCGTATCTGCTGGCGGGCGGCTCCGCATCGTCTGATCCCGCCGACACGAGGAACGTGGAGGCCGTCTGCAGGACGGTCACCTTCGACGACATCCGCACCAACCGCGCTTTCCGCGCGCGAGGTTCTTATTAATCGGCTGGGCATCCACCCTTCATGAAGGTTTACGAGGCCTACGAGCTCGCCATACGCACGGGCATGTCCAAGGACCCCCGCCCGGAGGCGGAGGTGAGGCGCGTCCTCGACGAGGCCCGCCGCGAGCACGACTCCGCCGACGAGTCCGAGAGGGAGCTCTTCGACGAGGAGCGTCTCTGGAACCCCTACCACGACTGCCGCTTCTCGTACGGCGCCGACGAGGCCCGCGAGGCCGAGGCGGAGTCCATGATGTGGGGCATCGACATCGGCACCGGCGAGGTGCTCCTGGCGGACCGCCTCAGGGAGAGGGGCAGGAGGATCGACGCGGTCGTCGCCCACCATCCCCTCGGAAGCTCAAGGGTCCTCTTCCCGAAGGTCATGGACATGCAGGCCGACATGTACCACTCCGAGGGAGTCCCGATCAACGTGTCCGAGGCCATCATGCGCCCGCGCACCGACGAGGCCCTCAGGAACATCATGGGGGTCAACCACAACCAGGCCGTGGACGCGGCGAGGCTCCTCGGCATACCGCTCTTCAACGTGCACTCGGCGGCGGACAACATGGTGCAGGACTACCTCACCCGGATTCTGACCGACGGCGAGCCCCGCACGCTCGGTGACATCGTGGACATCCTGATGCGCGAGCCCGAGTACCGCGAGGCCGCCAGGTCCAACGCCCGCCCGAGGATCATGGTCGGGTCGAAGGACTCCAGGTGCGGCAGGGTCATGTGCAAGATGACCGGCGGCACCTCCGGGCCCAAGGAGATGTACGAGGCGCTCGCGAGGGCCGGCGTCGGCACCGTCGTGGGGATGCACTTCCCCGACAGCCACTACGACGCCGCGCGCGAAGCGCACGTGAACCTGGTGGTCTCCGGCCATATGCCATCCGACTCGCTCGGCATCAACCTGATCTGCGACGTCTGGGAGAGGGAGGGCATCGACGTGATCCCGTGCTCCGGGCTCATACGCTGCAGCAGGAACTGACATGTTCGACAGGAAGTCCTCGATCATCCGCGACGGGTCCAGGCTGGACTACGCCTACGTCCCTAAGAACCTCGTCCACCGCGAGGAGCAGATGGCCAGGCTCGAGACTCTGTTCCGCCCCCTGGCCGCGGACGGCCGCGGATGCACCGCGTTCCTGACCGGGGGCGTGGGGACCGGGAAGACGGTCACCGCCAGGAGGTTCTGCGACGACATGGCCGTGTACCTCTCGGAGCACGGCCGCCCCGTGGACACGATATACGTGAACTGCAGGAACTCCTCCGAGGCGGGGACGCTGCTGCAGATAATCCGCCACTACGACCGCGGGTTCCCAGAGAGGGGGTTCTCGGCGGAGGAGATGGCCAGGGTCCTGGCGCAGCACCTCGCCGGCAACAGCCGCGGCCTCGTGGTGATACTTGACGAGGTGGACATCCTCCTCAAGCGCGGCTCCACCGACATAGTCTACCAGCTGACCCGCGCCCGCACGGGGCAGGCCGCCCCGGTGTCGCTGATCATGATCTCCCAGGAGCCGGTGGAGTCCCTGCTCGACGAGGCATCGATGTCCACCTTCCGCAGGTCGAACACCGTGAGGTTCAACCGCTACAGCCGCCAGGAGCTCCGCGAGATCGTGGCCGCCCGCGCCGAGGAGGCGCTGTTCCCCGGATCCTACTCCGACGACCCCCTGGACCTCATAGCCGAGGAGTCCGCCGAGTACGGCGACGCCAGGATGGCCATCGAGCTCCTGGACAGGGCGGCGAACATCGCCGAGGAAGACGACGAGGGCGAGGTCACCACAGAGCACGTCCGCGCTGCGAAGGCGATGATCTACAGCTCGGTGTCCGACTCCAAGCTGCGCTCTCTCGACGTCAACAGGATGATCGTCCTGCTGGCCATCGCCAGGGCCATGAAGAAGAACCTGGCCATACCGTCGGCGGCGGCCGAGAAGACCTACGCCATAGTGTGCGAGGAGTACGGCGTCCCGGCGAGGAAGCACACCCAGTTCTGGACGTACCTCCAGGACCTGGACAAGATCGGCGTGATCCGCGTGACGGTGACCAACGACAGCTCCGGCAGGACCGCGATGATCTCGCTGCCGGACATCCCCTCGAAGGTGCTGGCGGAGAAGATGGAGTCCCTCCTGGACTACGGAGACCGCGATGACGGCCTGCGACATCTGCGGGCGCGAGGCGGCGACGTTCGTCCGCTACAACGGCACGCACCTGTGCCCCGAGCACTTCATGAGCTACGTGGAGCGCCGGGTGAAGAGGGAGATCCGCAAGCAGATCGACGTGCACCGCGGCGACAGGATAGCCGTGGCGGTGTCCGGGGGAAAGGACAGCATGGTCGCCCTGAGGCTGCTGTCCTCCGTGTTCAACGAGAGGAACGGCGTGGAGGTCCACGCCATCACGATAGACGAGGGCATAGACGGCTACCGCCCGCCGAGCGTCGACATCGTCAGGAGGTTCTGCGAGTCCTCCGGCGTCGCCTTCCACCTGCGCTCGTTCTCCGAGCTCGGCGTCACCATGGACGAGATCGCCCCGGTGTGCGGGGACAGCAGCCCCTGCACCTACTGCGGCGTGTTCCGCCGCATGCTCATGAACGGGGAGGCAAGGGACCTCGGCGCGAAGTACCTGGCCACCGGCCACAACCTTGACGACACCGCGCAGTCCGCGCTGATGAACTTCGTCCGCGGGGACGTGGAGAGGCTGGCGAGGATGGCTCCGCACGAGACCGTCCGCCCCGGGCTGATCCCGAGGTTCATGCCCCTGAGGGAGATCCCGGAGAAGGAGACGCTGCTCTACGCGATCATGTCCGGGACGGAGTTCTGGGACGGCACGTGCCCATACTGGGAGGCCGCCCTGCGCAACCAGTACCGCGACGTCATCGACGGGCTGGAGGACAGGTCGCCGGGCGCGAGGTACGGGATAATCTCGTCGCTGGACGCCATACGCCCGATGCTCTGGAAGGAGCTGCCCCAGCACGAGCTCCATCCCTGTCCCAAGTGCGGTGAGCCCACGATCGGGGACAGGTGCAAGTCCTGCCAGCTCCTCGAGAGGGCCAGGCAGCGTATCAGAAATCCGTGAAGGGCACCAGGTCGCAGCACTGGCAGCTGAAGCACATGGTGTGGAACCTCTCGGGGTTGAGCCCGTGGCGCTTCATGGCGCTCTTCTGGAGGCTCGAGAGGAAGAGGGTCCTGATTATGGTGGGGGGCTCCAGCGGGACGCCGGCGGCCTCCATCGAGGACCTGTTGAGGTCGTTGACGCGGGCCATGCGCAGGACCGGGAGCACGTTCATCCTGCACAGCCTCTCCAGGACCATGTCCACGTCCTGGTCCGTCTCCCCGAGGCCGTAGATGACGTTGGAGGCCATCTTGCCCTTCTTGAAGTAGGCGTTGGCCTCCCTGAGCATCGAGAAGGCGGTCTCGTAGGATGTGTCGGGGTGCACCCTCTCGTAGATGTCCGGGCGGGCGCACTCGACGTTTATCTTTATCTCGTTGGTCCCGGCCTGCCTGAGCCGGGCTATCTGGTCGGGGTCGTCGATGTAGCACTCGACCCCGATGGTCATCTTGGGGAAGGCGGCCCTGACGGCCGCCACCGCCTCGGCGACGTTGTCCACCGACTCGTCGACGCTGCCGTGGATCCCGGTGGTGAACGCCACGGACCTGACCTTGAACTCGGCCATCGACTCCTCGAGCATGCGCATGACGTCTCCGGCGCCGATGCGCCTGCCCTCGTCGGCCTTCCTGGGATGGAGCGCGCTGCGGTGGATGCTGCGGGTGTCCATGTTGAAGAACGCCTGCTCCGGGCAGTGGCGGATGATGGGCTGGACCTCGACGGACTCCAGGAACTCGGCGCCGTCCCTGTACATGGACAGGCCGCCGGACTCGGACACGCGGAGCTCGAACTCCCCCTCGGTGCGGGACACGGCCTTCCTGACCCTGAACCCGCCGAAGGAGAAGACGGCCACGTGGAGGCCGGCGTCCGGGCCGGACGACGACATGGAGACGCGGCAGGGGAGCTCGTACCCTTCCGGGAGGCGGACGCAGCCGCCGTGGATGAGCTCCGCCTTCTTGGTCAGGCCCTCTTCCATTTGGCGCCCTCCGCCGAGTCCTCCAGCACGATGCCGGCGTCCTTGAGCCGGTCGCGTATGAGGTCGGACAGGTCGTACATCTTCCTGGCGCGGAGCTCCTTCCTGAGGTCGATGAGGATGGACATGACCTCGTCCATCGAGTCGTCGTCCCCGTCCTCGGGCATGATGCCGATGATGGCGTCGAACTCCCTGACCAGGTCGATCTGGGCCAGGGCGGCCTGCCTGGACATGGTGCCGTCGGCCATCGACTTGTTGGACGCGCGGGCCATCTCGAACATGACGCCGATGGCCTCGCGGGTGTTGAAGTCCTCGTCCATGGCCTCGACGAACCTCCTGCGGTACTCCTCGATCGAGGCGTCGCAGGCGTCGCCCTCGGGCGCCGTCTTCGCGTAGGACTGGAGCTCGCGGTAGTTGTTGACGAGCCTGCCCCTGGCGGCGTCGGCCTCCCGGAGCATGTCCTCGCCGTACACCAGCGGGCTCATGTAGTGGGTGTTCAGGAAGTAGAAGCGGACGGTCCTCCCGTCGAACTTCTCCAGGACGTCGCGGACGGTGAAGAAGTTGCCAAGGGACTTGGACATCTTCTCCTCCTTGGACATGCCGTGGCCCTTGACCTGCAGCATGCCGTTGTGCATCCAGTAGTTCGCCAGCGGGCGGCCGGTGACCGCCTCGGTCTGGAGGATCTCGTCCTCGTGGTGCGGGAATATGAGGTCGTTCCCGCCGCCGTGGATGTCGATCTGCTCGCCCATGTTCCGGTAGATCATGGCGGAGCACTCGATGTGCCATCCGGGCCTCCCGGGCCCCCAGGGCGAGTCCCACGAGATCTCCCCTGGCTTCGCGGCCTTCCAGAGGGCGAAGTCCAGCGCGCCGCGCTTGTTGGGGTCGTCGGCTATCCTCCCGGAGGACTGGAGCTGGTCCGCCTTCTGGTTGGTGAGCCTCCCGTAGTTCTCGACCTTCGACACGTCGAAGTAAACGCTGCCGTCGGCAGCGGCGTATCCGTACCCGTTGGCGATGATCTTCTCGATGAGCCCGATGATGTCCCCTATGCTCTCGCTGGCCTTGGGGTACATGGAGGCGCCGGTGACGTGGAGCTTGGAAACGTCCTCGAAGTAGCGGTCGATGTAGCGCCTGGACAGCTCCAGGGGCTCGACGCCCTCCTTCGCCGCGCGGACGATGATCTTGTCGTCGACGTCGGTGAAGTTGGTGACGAGCTGGACATCGTATCCGGAGTAGCGCAGGTAGCGCGCGACGGTGTCGAAGACGATTATGCTCCTCGCGTGGCCCATGTGGATGTCGTCGTACACGGTGACCCCGCAGACGTACATCCTGACCCTTCCGGGCTCCAGCGGCTTGAATTCCTCTACCGAATCGGTGAGGGTGTTGTGGACGCGAAGTACCATCTAATCGCCTGGCGATACCTTTCAGATAGAAAAAGGAAACGCTTGAGAAGGTCGGCATCCGCAATGACCCAGACAAGCGGTTTAAGAGATTCAGTCCCTGTCCCTGCCCAGCTGCTTCTCGAGGGAGGCCAACTGGGCGCGCAGGGTTGCTATCTCGCCCTCGAGGCGGGCTATCCTGTCGCGCTCCGGGTCGGGCAGCTGGTTGTGCATGAGCACATCGCCTGTGCACTTGATCCCGGCCTTCTTGACGATCCTGCCGGGCACGCCGACGACGGTGCAGTCGTCCGGCACGTCGATCAGGACGACGGACCCCGCGCCTATGCGCACGTTGTTGCCGATCGTGATGTTCCCGAGCACCGACGCGTTCGCCCCGATGACGACGTTGTTCCCCACGGTCGGGTGCCTCTTGCCCTTGCTGGTGGACACCCCTCCGAGCGTCACGCCCTGGTAGATCATGACGTCGTCGCCGATGACCGCGGTCTCCCCGATCACGACGCCGGTGGCGTGGTCCACGAAGAACCTCTTTCCGACCTCCGCCGCGGGGTGGATGTCGCATCCCGTCATCTGGTGCGCGACGTAGTTGATCTCCCTGGCCTCCAGCTTCCTGCCCTCGTTCCAGAGCCTGTGGCTGAGCCTGTACATGCTGACGGCCTGCAGTCCCGTGTGGAACTTCCTGGCGTCCTCCTCGTCGACTATGGCGGGGTCCAGGGCCATGGCGGCCGCCAGGTCGTCGGGGTCTATGTCGAAGTCTATCTGCCTCATTGGTCGTATCCCTCGTCGTTGTCTCTGGCGAAGTCCACGGACGGGCAGGGGCCGAAGCAGTCCCTGCAGAAGACGCAGTCGTCCTCGTGTATCCTGACCCTGCCGTTCTCCATGTAGAGCGCCCCGGGGTCGCACCTGGCGGCGCAGAGCCCGCATCCGACGCACTGCTCGGCGCGGACTATGACCTGGAACGCGTGGTCTATGTGCTGCCTGGCGTCGTTCTCGACGTTGGCCTTGGCGATGATGGAGCCCTCGCGGTAGATGGTGGTGAACCCGGCGTTTATGTACTCGCCGTCGGGGTCCCTCTCCAGCACCCAAGCCAGCGCGTGGCAGAAGGGCTCCACCGCGTCCAGGTCGATGGGCCTGGAGAGGGCCGCCTCGACGCTGTACCCCATGGTGCAGGGGCTGAACCCGTCCTGCACCTTCATGGTGAGCGGTCCCGACTCCGGGACCTTGGTCTGCTTCGTGAGCTCGGACACGCCCTTCCCGGTGACGCGGCTGACCTCCTCGCGGATGGACTTGGGGGCGTTCTTCCACCTCCACAGCCCGAACTCCTTCCACTCGGGAGGGAGTCCCCGGTCGGCCATGTACCTGTCCAGGTAGTCGCCCCACTGCTCCCACCTGTCGCTCTGGCCGGCGATGAGCTCAAACTCGGCCAGGTCAGACGCGGGGCACATGAAGCAGCCGATCCTGTCGAGGCCGCGGGCGTACCACACGTTGTAGGGCTCCTTCCTCATGAAGATGTACGTCCAGACGTGCATGGCGCACCAGTTCTGGATGGGGGACGCGCCCAGCTGCCCGGGGGTCCACGGGTTCCTCCAGATCCTGGGCTTGGCGTTGCGTGCTTCCGATTCGTACTTCCTCTGCCCGATGAACGAGAGGACCCCGTCCGGGAAGTTCTTGTTGATCGCTCCGACCGTCGGGCCCAGCTTGTTGGTCTTGCAGCACCACCTGTAGTCCTTCGCGGGGGGCCCGAAGTAGACCAGGTTCCCGAAGAAGGCGTCGGCGGGCGCGTGCTCCTCGATGAGCTGCAGGCCGTGCCTCTCGCAGACGTCGTGCACGTGGGCGACGGTCTCGTTGAGCTCCAGGCCGGTGTCCACGAAGAGGACGGGGAGCTTCAGTCCCGCGTCCAGGGTGAGCAGGAGGGTGCACAGGCTGTCCTTGCCCCCGGAGAACGAGACGATGGCCGGGAGCTCGTTCTTGGCGATGGTGTTCTTTATGAACCCGGTCGCCTCGGCGATCCTCTTCTCCATGACCGCGGTGTTCGCCTCGATCATCTCGTCCCACGAGCGGGCCTTGTCCGAGGGTTTGAACTCCTCGGGCTTGTACCACCTGGTCTTGACGGCGACGCCCTTGGACTCCGCGACCATCTGGGGCCCGGACATCCTGGCCATGCCGGTGGACACCAGCTGCCTGTCGGCGGTGAGCACCAGGACCTCGTCGCCCTCCTCGATCCCGGGGTCGGCGTCGACCACGCCGGGGGCCATGAGGTTCTTGCTCTCCTGCACGAACCTGACGGCTCCGGGGTCGCAGATGACCCATCCCTTCGTGGCCGCCCCGGCGAGGCGGTACCCGCCCTGCATCCTGAGGATGACTTTCCATCCGACGCCCATGTCGTAGCGGACGGAGGCGACGATGTCCCCGTCGACGACGACCTCGTCCATGCGGTCCAGGGCGGGGGCCTTGCTCAGGATGACGATGTGCCCGTCGGGGAGGACAGCCTCCCCCGCGCCCTCGCCGTAGTCCGCGTCCAGAAGGCCGCGTATGAGCGAGATGTCGTGGGGGAAGGCGGGCCTCGCGTCCCCGGGGGGCGTGAGCACCATCTCCTCGGTCTGACCGCCGCAAGCGGGACACTCCTTGCTCTCCAGAATCGGCAGGTTGCATTCGCGACACCACCTGAGGTGGTTCTTCCCGAGACGTATTGCGCCCATGTTCTCCCGTGGCCCTAGGTTTGGGGTCTTATATTTCAGCTACGCCTGAGCACCATGACGAGCAGGCAGACCACGCCCGCCACGATGGCCCCCATGGCGAAGGTCTTCTGCGTGTCGGAGAGCCCGGACGCGTCGACATCGAGCAGGTCGTCGATGATGGATGATCCGCCGCTGCCGGACGAGCCGTCTGACGACCCATTATCGGACGTTCCGCCGT
>JAUNXZ010000109.1 GCA_030539515.1 Thermoplasmata archaeon | reverse complement strand
CCGGCGGTCGTGTTCCTCTCGTCGTTGTCGTAGACCTCGTCGTGTATTTCGAAGGCGAGCGCGCCAGCGGCGACGATGGCTGCGACAGCTATCAGTCCTATGAACAGCTTGCCTGCCATGCTTCATACATTGTCCTAAGCGGTGATAAGCGAACTGTAAAAGGGGTGCCTTTACCGCGGAGAACGCCCGAAAACGGGGCTTCAGATGTCGATCGGCCCCTCTTCCGAGGGCTCGACGCCCGACGCGATCTCCCCCGCCTTCACCAGCAGGTCCGCCACGGCCTCGCCCCTGGGCGTCAGGCTCCAGTGGTTCGCCATGTGCCGGGAGTCGTCGCACATCCGGTGCTCGCACGTGACCAGTCCGGCGTCCTGCAGGGCCTCCAGCCTCCTCCTGAGGATGTCGTGGTTCTTGGAAATCGAGCCGCGGAGCTCATCCTGCTTGGTCTGGCCGTGGGCCCTCAGGTACGCGAGGATCTCCAGGACGTTGCTCTTCCTGAACAGGTCTGCAGCACCGTCCCGGACCGTGGGTTCGTCGGTTCCGGTGATGGGGCTAACTGTGTCTCCCCAGGGTAGTTATTTGCGACGCTGGACGGTACATGTGTACGCACCGCATCACCATTCCGCGGAGCGTACCGCCCACTGGTCCGCATAGTGCGCGGCGATGGCCGCGCCTCCTCATAGGAGCGGGTGCCGTCGCGGGCCTTCCCGGCGCGGCGGGGTCCTCTCGACTATCATGAGGATCTCCCTCACCGCGCCCGATTCCATGTCCAGCCTGCCCAGGATCACTAGATCCACGGCCTCAAGCATTCCTGCCGCCGCGCTGCCGATCTCCGTCAGCGTCCAGTAGTTCGCCCTGTGGCGGGACTCGTCGCACATGCGGTGGTCGCATGCGATCAGACCGAGCCCCTCCAGGCTCACCAGGCGCTTCGACAGCACGTCGTGGTTCCTGCATATCGTGGTGCGCAGGACCTCCTGCTTGGTCTCCCCGTTCTCCCTCAGGTATTCCAGTATCTCGAGGGACCCGCTGTCCCCCAGGATGCCGACCGGGCGGCATCCGGGTCCGTGTGTGGTAGATTGGGTGATGGCGGTTCCTGGTCGCACTAAGCTTTTTAACATGCGTCCACACGGAGGATACATGTCAGCCGGACGTAAGCGTCCGTTTTCGGCCTCCAACACGTATCGATACGCCATGCATCCAGCGTATTCGGCCGTGTGGGATCTCTTTAAGAATAGAGGAGCAGATATCTGCGCGCGGAACCTCGGCATCGTGCCGAGGGAACGTCAGGAGCATAGCCCGAAGAACCCTTGCCGCAGTCCATGGGGAGGACGGAGGCGTTCGAATGCGTCGGAGATTACTCCGGAGGGATACAATGAGAATCGGAAACAGATCAGGCGGTGCCATGCGCACGGGGAGGGGCAGGCTCGTTGCAGCCGTAGCCCTGGCTCTGGTGCTGGCAGGGGCCATGGTCGGCGCGTTCTCCTTCAACGGGGGGACGGGTACCGACCTGCAGGCCACTGATGTCACGGTCACGGAGGGCGAGACGACCGATCCTGTGGCCGCCATCGGCGCCAAAGGATACGCGACGCTCGCAGCAGCCATCGCGGAGTGCACAACAGAGGGCACGACGATCGTGCTCATCAAGGATATCGCCGAGGGCATCTTCTACATAAGCGACGGGAGCTATGTTACCATAGATCTCAACAGTCACACGATATCCAACACAGACTATGTGTTCATACTGTCCCACGGAACCCTTAAGCTCACGGGACAGGGGACGGTGGCGGAGACGGTGGCCGATGGGCATGCGCCCGTCGTGATAACGGGGTCCTCCAGCTCCACGGACAAGAACTACTCGAACCTGATCGTCGACTCCGAGGTCACACTCAGGGGATGGGCGGGGATATTCGTGAGGTCCACCGACTACACCGCGTACGGTGTGACTGTCGACTTCTATGGAAAGATCATATCCCCTGCCTATTCCGAGCACACTGTCACCGGGCACGGAATCTACGTCAACGGCGAGATAAAGGACACCGTGAACTACCCCGAGATCACACTGAATGAGGGATCGTCCATAGAGTCCGGGGCTGAAGGAATCTACGCCGCCGGCTATGCCAAGTGGACCATCAATGGAGGAACCATAACGGGTGTGGATTCGGCCATAGAGATCCGTGCGGGAATCCTGAACATCACCGGCGGGGAGTTCACATGCACGTCAACGGGAACCCCGACGTGGACCTACAACGGTAGCGGCGCCACAGTCTCTGGTGCCGTCCTGGCGGTTTCCGAGCATACCACCAACCTGAATCTCGAGGTGAACGTGTCCGGCGGGACCTTCAACGGGCCCGTGGCCATCTGGCAGGTCAACACTGGCGGTTCGATAACGGCGACTCCCACCATTACCGTGACCGGAGGCACGTTCGTCGGCACATACTGCGCGACGGATCCAACGTACTCCGCGGTGATCATCGGAGACGGAACCGCGAAGATCTCCGGAGGCACGTACTCCGACGGATCGGTCCTCGCCTATCTCGCGGACTCCGCAACCGTCGGCATAACCCTGCAGGCGGACATAGTGCAGACATTCAACATCCCGTCTGGCGCCACCGTGTCGCTGGATCTCAACGGTCACAAGCTCACCAACACTGCAGGGTACCATACGATCGTCAACGGCGGGACGCTGACCATAGACGACAGCTCCACCGGAGGCACGGGAAGCGTCGACAACGTCACCCATCAGAGGGGGGCCCTGTACAACAAGGCCAACGCCACCGCTACGCTGAACGGAGGGTCCTTCACACGCACACTGGAGAACGGGAAGTCCTCATCCAGCAGCGGAGGCAACTCGTGGTACAACATCCTCAACCACGGGACTACGACTATCAACGAGGGCGTTACCGTCGTGCAGGACGGGGGCTTCTCCAGTATGATCGCCAACGGCTGGGGCAACGCGGCCGACGACATGTTCTCCGACGAGGCGTCCAGCATGTTCACGGATTCGACTCTCATTATCTACGGCGGGACGTTCTCCGGAGGGCTGAACACCGTCAAGAACGACGAGTGCGGGACCCTGACGATCCACGGCGGCGAATTCTACAACATCTCCCAGGCCGCGATCCTCAACTGGAACGTCGCCACGATCAATGGTGGCACGTTCAAGATCAACGAGGACTCCAAATACGCGGTGATCCTCAACGGGTACTACTACAACAGCGATGTCGGCAAGGATACCGGACTTGGCTACCTCTACATCAACGGCGGGACCTTCACGGGCAATGTCATCATCGGGAAGATGGAAAAAATCGAGGATGCTCTGAAGTCCGTCCTGATACGCGGAGGCACCTTCAACGGCGCCCTCACAATAGGCGCGAGCTCCGAGGCGACCTCGGACATCAAGGTCGACGGAAGCCTGACGATAGAGTCCGGCTGCGTGCTCAGTTTCACGGGCGGATGGTCCCTCGCCCTGGTTTCCGGAACGACGTTCTCCGGGACGGTCATCATGGGAGACAACAGCGTCTCAGGGGAGTTCTCGGCTGGAACCGACGTCGTGTTCTCGGCGGTGGCGTCCGAAAGCCTCACCGTCACGGGAACGCTGACCGACACCGGGGCCGAGACCGACGTGACCGTCAAGGGAGACTCGCTCGTACTCGGAGTGACGCTCGGCACGGACGTCACGCTCGCCATCGAGGCCCTGGAGTCCGGCAACTCCACGATAACGTTCAGCGGATTCACATCCTCGGTGAAGGGCCAGATAACGGGCCTGGAGAACGTCACGCCCTCCTACGAGGGCACCGTGGTGTCCCCCGACCTCGTCCTGTACACGGTCACCCTCGAGGCCAACTACGGCTCCGTGAGCCCGTCCGTGATCTACATCTACTACGGGCAGAGCGCGGCGGTCTCCGCGAGCGGCAGCACCGTCACCGTCGGAACCACGTCGGCGACCGCTACGGCGCCCTCGTCGTCCTCGTACACCTACTCGTTCTCGTCCTGGACGCTGGATGGGGCCGCGATAACCTCCGAGTCCGCCATCACCGGGGACTCCGCCATAACCGCGACCTTCACCAGGACCGCGGTCCCCGCGACCACCTACACCATCACCTGGGCCAACTACGACGGCACTGTCCTGCAGACGCAGAGCCTCGCCGCCGGCGCCATGCCCTCGTACACCGGCGCCACGCCCACCAGGGCGTACACCGCGACCACGGCGTACACCTTCGCAGGATGGAGCCCCACAGTCACCGCGGTCACGGGCAACGCCACGTACACCGCGACGTACACCGAGACGGCCCTCGGCGGGACGATCTCGTTCTCCAGCCAGTCGGTCACCGTGCCCATGGCCCAGACCGTCACCGTCACGATCGCGGTCACCGGGACGCTGTCCCCCTCGGACGTGAGCGTCTCCGTCGGAGACACTTCTGTCGCCACAGTCTCGTCCTCCGCGGGAACGTCCTCCGTGACGGTCATCGTCAGCGGGATATCCATGGGATCCACCACGGTCACCGCGACCTGCGGCACCGAGTCCGCGTCCATGTCCGTGACGGTCACGAGGATCGTCGAGGAGACGGAGGAGACCATCGAGAACGAGGACGGGTCGGTCACGAACACGACGACCGTCGTCGAGGAGGAGGCGGACGGAACCACCGTCACCACCGTCTCTTCGGAGACCGTGAAGAACGGCGCCACCATC
>JAUNXZ010000015.1 GCA_030539515.1 Thermoplasmata archaeon | reverse complement strand
ATTGGTCAATCTCCTCATCGAGTGATGGAAAAAGGCACCGTCCTCGACTGTGCTACCACTGCCAAATCCCTCGATGCTATATAAAATCTGGGAAAGGCCTCCCAGAAGGGCCGGAAACGGAGCCCCCGAACGGAGAACCATTAAGTATGTGTATGACAATCGAGTGTCATCCAGATAAGACCCGTAAGTTCGGTTGCCGGTGGGTGGCCATCTTGTCTTGCGGGCAACGGATCCATTTTCAGTACCTCTCCGACGACAGGGTCTGGGGTTGTTCCTTGAGACATATCAGAAAACGATGGTTATCGCACGTATTATATACATGAAACGCAATCGTAGTTCATCCAGATAAGACCCGTAAGTTTGGTCGCCGATAGCTGGCCATTATAGCTTACGGGCAACGGATACCCTTCTAATCGAATTACGTTACATCGCGTAACTTGATAAACCGCCTCCGCATTCCCCCTCCAGGAGATTCCAAATGACAGCCGCTACACCTGGAAAAGGCGGGGACCGCTACGTCCCCTACGACCAGCGCGACGGCCCCGAGTCCGTCGTCTACTTCACCAGGGACCTGTCCCCCGAGGGGCTCAGGAGGATCTACGCGAAGATCTCCGGAGCACTGGAGGGGAACATCGCCGTCAAGCTGCACACCGGCGAGAAGAACGGCCCCAACATCATCCCCAGGCCCTGGGTCGAGGCCCTCATGAAGAACGAGCTGGCCGGTGCCAAGATCGTGGAGACCAACACCTACTACGAGGGCGACCGCTACACCACCGAGCTCCACAGGGAAACTCTAGAGTGCAACGGCTGGACCTTCTGCCCCGTGGACATCATGGACGAGCACGGCACCGCCGAGCTCCCCGTAGCCGGCGGGAATGGTTCAAGACCATGACCATGGGCGCCGGGATCCTGGACTACGACTCCATGCTCGTCCTCACCCACTTCAAGGGCCACATGATGGGCGGGTTCGGCGGCTCCAACAAGAACATCGGCATCGGCAACGCCGACGGCCGCATCGGGAAGAAGGCCATCCACACCGTCGAGGGATCCGACGAGATGTGGAGCATCGCGGAGGAGGAGCTCATGGAGCGCATGACCGAGTCCGCCAAGGCCACCGTGGACCACTTCGGGAAGAACATCGCCTTCATCAACGTCATGAGGAACATGTCCGTGTCCTGCGACTGCGAGGGAGTCGGCGCCCAGCCCGTCGTGACGCCGAACGTCGGGCTCGTTGCGTCCCTGGACATCCTCGCCGTCGACCAGGCCTCCGTGGACCTCGTCTACGCCATGACGGAGGAGCAGCACCACGACCTCGTCGAGAGGATCGAGTCCCGCCACGGCCACCGCCAGCTGTCCTACATGAAGGAGCTCGGCATGGGCAACAACAGGTACACGCTGGTCGACATCGACAACGGCGACGCTCCGATCACGACGGCGGAGGCCGTCAGGGACGTCGTGCCCTTCGGGCAGTAAACGCTTCACGATGGGGCCGGGAGGACCGTCCTCCCGTCCCGAACCTTCTTTCAATGCCTATTATTGTGCATCAATGAACATAAAGTACATATAACGTCCCACCTTCCCAATGTCAATGACAGAGGAAGGAAGGTACGGAGAGTTCGGGGGGCAGTACGTCCCCGAGACGCTGATGAACGCCGTCATCGAGCTCGACCACGCCTATCACAAGTACATCAAGGACCCGGAGTTCCTGGCCGACGTGGACAGGATGAACCGCGAGTACACCGGCAGGCCCTCGCTGCTCTACTACGCCGACAGGATGACGAAAGACCTGGGCGGCGCCAAGATCTACCTGAAGAGGGAGGACCTGAACCACACCGGCGCCCACAAGATCAACAAC
The DNA here is from genome assembly GCA_030539515.1 of Thermoplasmata archaeon. GTDB lineage: Archaea > Thermoplasmatota > Thermoplasmata > Methanomassiliicoccales > Methanomethylophilaceae > Methanoprimaticola. Next base: position 21,997 of record JAUNXZ010000015.1, on the reverse strand, counting down.
GTCATCGGGCAGTGCCTCCTGGCCAAACGCATGGGGAAGACCCGCGTCATCGCGGAGACCGGCGCGGGGCAGCACGGAGTCGCCACGGCGACGCTCGCGGCGTACCTCGGACTGGAGTGCGAGGTGTTCATGGGGGTCCACGACGTGGAGCGCCAGGCGCTCAACGTCTACAGGATGGAGCTCCTGGGCGCCAAGGTGCACCCCGTCAAGGAGGGCACCGGCGTCCTCAAGGACGCTGTGAACGAGACTCTGCGCGAGTGGACAAAGCGCGTGGACGACACCCATTACGTCATCGGGACCATCATGGGCCCCCACCCGTTCCCGGAGATGGTCTGCGAGTTCCAGAGCATCATCGGGCGCGAGGTGCGCCAGCAGATGACGGAGGCCGAGGGCCGCATCCCCGACTACCTCGTGGCATGCGTCGGAGGCGGAAGCAACGCCATCGGCCTGTTCCACCCGTTCATCGACGACCCCGGAGTGAAGATGATCGGATGCGAGGCGGCCGGCAAGGGCGTGGACACGGACCAGCACGCCGCCACCATGTGCAAGGGGACGACGGGAGTGTTCCACGGCATGAAGTCCCTGTTCTGCCAGAACCAGTACGGGCAGATCGCCCCCGTGTACTCCATCTCAGCCGGACTCGACTACCCGGGGATCGGCCCGGAGCACGCCTACCTCAAGTCGATCGACCGCGCCCAGTACGTCGCGGTGACCGACGACCAGGCCGTGTCCGCCTTCGAGTACCTCTCCAGGACCGAGGGCATCATCCCCGCGATCGAGAGCTCCCACGCCGTGTCCTACGCGAGGGAGCTGGCGCCCACCCTGAGCAAGGACGACCTCATGGTGATCAACATCTCCGGACGCGGCGACAAGGACGTCGCGGCCATCGCCAGGTACAGGGGGAAGGATATCCATGACTGATTCCGCCGAGACGCTGAAGAGGGTGTTCTCCAGGCGCGCCTTCATCCCCTTCGTGACCTGCGGGGACCCGGACATCGAGACCACCGAGAAGCTGGTCCGCGCCATGGCTGCCGCCGGGGCCGACCTGATAGAGCTGGGAATCCCGTTCTCGGACCCGATCGCCGAGGGGCCGGTCATCCAGAACGCCGACGTCCGTGCACTCGCGGTGAACACCACGACGGACGACATCTTCGACATGGCCATGCGCGTCAGGAAGGACCTGGACGTGCCCATGCTGGTCATGACCTACTTCAACCCCGTGTTCGTCTACGGGTGCGACAGGTTCATGCAGCGCTGCAAGGAGGCGGACATCTGCGCCGTCATCGTCCCGGACCTGCCCTACGAGGAGAAGGGCGACATCCAGGAGTACTGCACCAGGTACGGGATCAAGCTGGTCTCCATGATCGCCCCGACATCGGAGGACCGCATCTCCGAGATCGCTTCCCACGCGGAGGGATTCATCTACATCGTGTCCTCGCTCGGAGTCACCGGCACCAGGACGCAGTTCAGCTCGAACCTCGAGGGCATGGTCGCCGCCGTCAGGAAGGCGACGGACATCCCGTGCGCCATCGGGTTCGGGATCTCGAACCCGGAGCAGGCCAGGAGGATGACAGACTTCGCCGACGGCGCGATCGTCGGGTCCGCCATCGTCAAGATCATCGCAGAGCACGGCAGGGACTCGGTGCCCTACGTCGAGAGCTTCGTGAAGGCAATGAGGGAGGAGCTGGATCGCCCGTGAGGGCGGGCCAACTCCTCTCAAACTTCTTGTTTCTCCTGACAGGCCATCCGGAGGATGCTCCGGAGCCTGTCCCTCGCATGTTCGTCAGGGACCCTGACTGTCTTCTGCTCCCCCTCTCCTTCAAGGATCAGGCATCCCGTGTGGACCAGGAGGGTCTGGAGCGAGCTCCAATCGCCTCCGCGGAGGTTTTCGCACAGCAGATTCCGCTTGAAGGACGCGTTGCCGGTCCCGCTGCCGATGAGCTCACCCAGAGAGTCGCGGTACGACGGATCGGACTCGCGGAGCATTCTGGCCGCGACGCCGTCGTATTGCTCCTCGGAACCGCCGGATATCCTTCCGAACCTCCCCCTGGTGTCTGAGACGACGCTGTCGTTGTGCAAATCACAGTACACGTCCGTCTCACAGCACTGGTCCGCCCGAACCGTTCCCGTGACGTACGCCATGTAGAAGGGTTCATCCTTGAACGTGGCTTTGCAGAAGGCACCCATGAACCGCACCGCGCTGTCGCGGACTTCCCGATCCGATATGCCCGCGACGGGACGGTCCAGTCCGTCCACCAGGACCACGGGCATCCGGCCGGCGGATCTGTTCAGGGTGCGGACGAGGTCCCTGAAGACGGTGTGCGTATTGGCTTCCGGAATCTCGCCTTCCAATATCTTCCGGACCCTCTCGGCCGTACCGGCGTAGTTGTCTCTCAGCATGGTCTCCTCGAAGGGTGCGCAGGCACGTGCGAACGCACCCCTCATGGCATCCAAGAAATCCCCGTACGTCGGATAGTCGGCCCACAGTCCGTCCAGGTCCAGCCTGACGACGTCGTAACCGGACATGTATTCCATGCATTGCGGGAAGCGGGATACGTCCAGACCCTCGAAGAGCGACGGCGCGTCGTCCGCCAGCCTCCTGTTGTAGAATGCGTCCAGCATGGAGACGCTGACCGTCTTCCCGGTTCCAGGCGGGCGGGTGTAGAGGAATGCACCGCATGGATCCAGGCGCATCATATCTGCGATTTGCATGGTCCGGTCCTCGTAGAGGCCGGCCCCCCTCAGCTCCCTGAAGCTTCTCACATCGTTCATGGTTGCATCAAATGCAACCGTAGGATAAAAACGTCATGCCCCTGAGACATTCTGTAAAGCAATTCTGAAGGCTCAGAACCCCTTCCTCGCCTCGCCTTCCAGCAGGGGCTCGAAGTTGCCCCTGGCGGCGTACACGAAGGAGGTCATCTTGGTGGGGTCCTTGGCTCCGTCGGTCTCGACGCCGGAGGAGACGTCCACTCCGAATGGGTTCAGCCTCCTCACCGCGTCGCGGACGTTCATGTTGTCCAGCCCTCCGGACAGGATGTAGTCGAATCCCGCATCCTCGAGGAGGGACCAGTCGAAGGTCTTCCCGTCGCCCATCCCCGCGTCCAGAAGGATGTAGTCCGCCTCGCTCGAAGCCGCAATCTGCACATCCTCCTTCGTGCGGACGATGTACGCGCGTATGACCGGCGCGCCGAAGTCCCTGGCCTTGCGGAAGTAATCGTCCGTGCAGGCGTGGACCTGCACGATGTCGATGATGCCCTCGTCCAGGAGCGTCCCCATCAGGGACGGGTCGCTGTCCACGAACACCCCGACGGATCTGATCGTCCTGCCGAGCATCCCGCGGATCTGCCTCGCCTCGTCTATGGAGACGCAGCGCCTGCTCTTGGGGTGGAACACCATCCCCGCCATGTCCGGCGCAGCCATGTTCGCGTACAGCGCGTCCATGGGCGTCCTCAGCCCGCAGATCTTGACGATCATCCGCTCATCGACTCCATCAGAGCCCTCTTGTCCGGGGAGCGCATGAACGCCTCCCCCACGAGGACCGCGTCGTATCCCGCGTCGGAAACGGCCCTCACGTCCGCGGGGGACGAAATGCCGCTCTCCGAGACGGCCACGACGGAGTCGGGTATCGCGGACCTGAGCCTTATGCTGTTGCCCAGGTCCACCTTGAAGGTGGCGAGGTCGCGGTTGTTCACGCCGATGATGTTGGCTCCGGAGGAAACGGCGCGCTCCACCTCCTCGGCGGTGTGCGCCTCGACCAGGGCGTTCATGCCGAGCTGCTCGGCGAGCACCCTGTACTCCTCGAGCTGCCTGTCGTCGAGGACCGACGCGATCAGAAGAACTGCGGACGCGCCGATCTCCTTGGCGCGGTAGACCTGGTACTCGTCCACGACGAAGTCCTTCCTCAGCAGCGGCGTCGAAACGGCATCGGAGATCTCCTCCAGGTACTCGTCGCGGCCCTTGAAGTAATGGGGCTCGGTGAGCACCGATATCGCGGCGGCCCCCGCGGCCTCGTACTCTCTGGCGATGTCCAGGTAGGGGAAGTCCTGGGCGATCATGCCCTTGGACGGCGAGGCGCGCTTGACCTCGCAGATGAACGACATCCCGTCAGCCTCGAGGTTCCTGATGAACGGGAACCCGGTGCGCCTTGGGCGGATCCTGCTCCCCTCGATGACCTCCGGGAAGGGACGGATCGTCCTCTCGAAGGCGACCCTGCGGCGGGTGTCCTCCACGATCTCGTCAAGGACTGTCGGCATCGCCCCCACCCGTGAGTTTCACGAACGACTCCATCCTGCGGAGCGCCTCTCCGGAATCTATAGCGGACGCGGCGGCCTCGATGCCGTCGCCGATGCTCTTGACCTTGCCGACCGTGTAGAGTCCCGCGCCGGCGTTCAGGAGCACGGCGTCGCGCCTGGCCCCCTTCTCGCCTCCGAGGATCGACCTGGTGATGGCCGCGTTCTCCTGCGGTCCCCCGCCGATGAGCGCGTCGTGGGGGCTCCTCGCGAGGCCGAAGTCCTCCGGGGCCACGGTGTACGTCTCGAACGTCCCGTTCCTCATCTCGCCGCACTCGGTCTCGGCGGACACGGACATCTCGTCGATGCCGTCGGCCCCGTAGACGACCAGCGCGTTCCTCACCCCGAGCTTGTCCAGCACGCGGGCCATGGGCTCGATCAGCGACGGCGAGTACACGCCGGAGAACTGGCTGCCGGCGGAGGCGGGGTTCGTCAGCGGTCCGAGGATGTTGAAGACGGTCCTGAACCCGAGCTCCTTCCTGACGGGCGCCACATACTTCATCGACGTGTGGTAGGTCTGGGCGAACATGAAGGCGAACCCGCACTCGTCCAGCACCTTCGCGGACATCTCCGGGGGGATGTCGAGCTTGGCTCCGAGCGCCTCGAGCACATCGGCCGCGCCGCTCTTGCTGCTCATGGCGCGGTTCCCGTGCTTGGCGACCTTGACGCCGCACGCGGCGACCACGAACGACGACGTGGTGGAGATGTTGAACGAGCCGGACTTGTCCCCTCCCGTCCCGACGATCTCCAGCGCGTCCGAGTGGTCCCCGGGGAGCTTCACGCCGTGGGCGCGCATCTCCGCGGCGCTCGCCGCTATCTCGTCGACGGTCTCGCCCTTGACGGCCAGCGCCGTCAGGTACGATGCTATCATGGTGTTGGAGCACTCGCCGCTCATCATGGCGTCCATGACGGCCCTGGCCTCGTCGTACTCTAGATCCCTTCCGGAGACGATGGCCGCGACGGCCTCGTTGATCGTTGTCATATCCTCACCTTCATGAAGTTGGCCATTATGGCCGGGCCGTCCGGGGTCAGGATGGACTCCGGGTGGAACTGCAGTCCGTAGACCTTCCTTACAGGGTCCTCCACGGACATGACCTCGCCGTCGGACGTCGAGGAAGTGATGACGAGGTCCGACGGGAGCGTGGCCGCGTCGGCGGCCAATGAGTGGTATCTCCCCACCGTTATGGTGCGGGGGAGCCCCTCGAACAGGGGCGAGTCGGCGAGGTCCGCCTCGGAGACCTTGCCGTGCATCAGGCACTTGGCGTAGCCGACCGTCGCGCCGTACGCCTCGCAGATGGCCTGGTGGCCCAGGCAGACCCCCAGGATCGGAACCTTGCCGCGCGCTATGCGGACGAGGTCCTCGCAGATGCCCGCGTCCGCGGGCCTGCCGGGCCCGGGGGACAGGACGATCCTGTCCGGGTTCATGTCCAGGACCTCCTGCGGGGTCTTGGCGTCGTTCCTGAGGACGACCATGTCGTCCAGCGTCCCGAGCAGCTGGTAAAGGTTGTATGAGAAGCTGTCGTAGTTGTCAATGAGGACGGTGGTCATTCCAATCCCTCCGACGCGCGCTCGATCGCTTCTATCACGGCCTTGGCCTTGTTGATGCACTCGCGGTACTCGTTCTTCGGCACGGAGTCGGCGACGATGCCCGCTCCGGACCTGACGAAGACCTTGCCGTTCTTGCGGTATGCTATGCGGATACCGATGCACACGTCCATGTTGCCGGTGAGGTCGATGTACCCGATGGCCCCGCCGTAGATCCCGCGCTTGCAGTCCTCCAGGTCGTCGATGATCCTGCAGGCCATGAGCTTCGGGGCACCGGACAGGGTTCCCGCCGGAAGGACGGCCTCGATGGCGTCCATCGCGTCCTTGCCCTCCGCGATCTGGCCGACCACGGTGGACCCGATGTGCATCACGTGGGAGAACCTCTCGATCTCCATGTACTTCTCGACCGCGACGGTCCCGATCTCGGACACGCGGCCGAGGTCGTTCCTACCGAGGTCCACCAGCATGTTGTGCTCGGCGCGCTCCTTCTCGTCGGCCAGGAGCTCCTCCTCGAGCCTCCTGTCCTCCTCGTCGGTCTTCCCGCGCGGGCGGGTACCCGCCAGGGGGAACGTGTGGAGGACGCCGTCCTTCAGCTTGACCAATGTCTCGGGCGAAGCCCCGGCGACCTCGATGTCGGTGCCGGAGAAGTAGAACATGTAAGGGGACGGGTTCGTCGTGCGGAGCACGCGGTACACGTCCAGGAGGCTGCCGTCGAAGTCGGCCTCCAGCCTGTTGGACAGCACGACCTGGAAGATGTCCCCCTCGCGGATGCGCTCCTTCCCGTGCTCCACCATCTCGCAGTAGCGCTCCTCGGAGTGCATGGCGCGGAACTCGGACTTGAGCGTCGCGGGAACATGCTCCCTCTGCTTCCCGTCCTTGATGATGCCGACGATCCTGTCGATCTCGGCGCAGGCGCCGTCGTAGTCCCTCTTGGAGTTGGCGTGGGCGATGACGGTGATGGTCTGGCGGAAGTTGTCGAAGACGATGACCTTGTCGAAGAGCATCAGGTCGATGTCCTTGAAGCCCTCGTCGTCCTTGGCGTCGAGCCTGAGCGACGGCTCGGCGTACTTGATGAAGTCGTACGAGAAGTAGCCCACGAGCCCTCCGGTGAACGGGGGCATGCCCTCGAGCACCGGCGAGCGGTGCTTCGCGATGATGCCGCGGATGACGTCCGAGGGGTTCCTGGAGTCCACGACGGAGGCCTTCCCGTCCTCGTTGATGGTGACCTTCCCGTCGTCGCAGACTATGTCCATCTCCGGCTCGAAGCCGATGATGGTATACCTCCCCCAGCGCTGCCTGTCCTCTATGCTCTCTAGTATGAAGCAGTGGTCGTCCACCGCCAGGAGGGCCGAGAGGACCTCCATCGGCGTGCGGACGTCGGACAGGATCCCGCGGGACACCGGCACGGTGTCGTACTCCGCGAGGAGCTTTTCGACGGTCTCTTTGCTGGGGCTGAACATAGTTCGCACTTCCTATTGCAGGTCCCATCGCTCATTTGGTATTTAATGTATTGTTTTGTGTTTCAGTGTATCTTTTTGTTCATCAAAAGGAACATCGCACCGAGAAGGTGCATCGGAAGAGATGGTAGAATCAGGATTGGGCCGGCGGATGCGGACATCGTCCGTCCTCACCCGCCGGCGGGGTGTTTCCCGTCAGAGGAACGACGGCGCCACGCTGTAGGCGGCGACCACGGCGGCGAACAGGACCGCGGCGGCGACGAGCCCGCGGACCGTGGACTCCGTGGAGATGGCCAGTGAGGAGACCGCGGCGATCACGCCGGCGATCAGGGGGAACCCGATGGACTCCAGCACGGCCATCCAGAAGCTGGACTGCCCCTGGGAGATCAGGTCCAGGTTCATCAGCGAGGCGGCGGTGTTCACCAGCACGCAGACGACCAGGATCGAGTACGCGTAGCAGTACCCGGTGTTCATTCCCTCCCTCTCCTCGAAGACCGCGTCGCCGGAGTTGATCGAGGCGGAGAACGCCACGAGAATCGCGATCCCGAACATGATCTCGTAGGGCACGTAGATCGGATCGATGCTCATGACCGCCGGGCACAGGGGGGATCCCCCGAACGTGGAAGTCGTGACGAAGCCGGCCGCCGCCATGATGGCGATCATGATGGCCGTGCCGCTGAACAGGCCGGAGCTGTCCCCTCCGACCTCGCGGAGCTCCACCCTGTTGCTCGACGGGTCGTATGTTCCTTCGTAGGTTGCCATTTGAACCGAATCCTGGCAGACGGTCGTAGGACGTCAAGCCCCGTGAGATCCTGGGGAAACCCAGGACGATTCACCCCAATCGGACGGGCGTTTTCCCGAATCATTTCCCCGGCTTATACCGGCGGTGAAAATTCCTCACACGTCGGCGGTTCGGCCGGGACCAACCGGTCCGGGCCGCCGGGAGGACAAGAGATGTACGAGACAACGAAGCGCCCGGACGAGGGCCCGCACTCCGGGAGGATCGAGAGCGGGAGCAGGATCATGCTGGACGGGGGCCTCGAGGAGGGGACCAACCAGGACGGCGAGGTCGTCCTCCAGATGGTCCGCTCCCCCGCGGGGACCGGTGAGGTCGTCCGCGCGCCCTGCGGGTTCCCCAGCAAGATCTTCCTGGGCGGCCTGCCCCAGGACGGGCTGCACCACGGGGACGTGGACACCAGGGCCTACAGCCGCCTCTTCAGGAAGGGGCCGGCCGTGGACGTCCTGTTCATGAACCCCAACCCGGTGACCCTGGGCCTCGGGTTCACCGCCCGCATGGCGGACGGGATGCCCTGCGACGGCACCGCCTACGTCAGGGCGGTCTGCGACACCGGCATGCCCCTGGCCCTGCTGAGCCTGCTGAACACGGACTACGTCCACGGCTCCGTCAGGCGCAGCTGCTCCTCCAGCTACACGGTCACCAGCCTGTGCCTGGCCAGGAACCTGAACAACGAGCTGTCCTCGAACCTGTACCCCGTCATCAGGGGCACGGCGACGCCCGAGGACTCCGCCAGGGACCTGAACGCCAGGATGCTGGAGATCTGCAGGGACGACGGCGCCCTCGCAATGCGCGGGCTCCGCGTGGTCGACGTCAGGCTCAGGTTCGCGGAGAGCCCCGAGAACGAGCTCCTCCGCTTCAAGGGCCTGGTGGACCGCGACATCAGGAGGAGACGCATCGAGGGCGAGGCGGAGTTCGAGAAGTTCGCCATCGGCGTGGACATCGCCAGGCGCGAGCACGCCCTGGTCACGGGAGGGGGATCGGCATGACGTTCGACCTGATCGACGCGGCGAAGATCGCGGCCGGGATCGCCTCGGTGGTCCTGGTCTGGATGTACCGCAGGAAGATCTCCGCCATCGTGGCGGACCTGGTCACCAACGGGGAGGCCACCAGGTACAGGGAGGAGACCCCGGCCGAGATACTCGACAAGGTCGAGGCGAGGATAAGGGAGGTGCTGGAGTGACATCGGGACGCGGCTTCGGCCGCAGGATGGACCTGATCAAGGCCGACACGGTGACGGCGGACATCTGCCGCATCTGCAAGGACACGCCCTCGCAGTACGTGAGGGGGAGAGCGATGGTCGCCAAGGCGGGCATCCTGACCCGCTCGGACCTGAAGAAGGCCGTGAGGATCCTGCGCAAGGCCCGCAGGGAGTTCCAGAGGGAGGCGGAGGTCGCCGGCGCGTACAACCGCGTCAGGGAGCGCGTCCGCATCTCCGGGGACCCCGCGCTGGAGAGGCTCGAGGGGAGGTACACGGACCTGATCTGCAGGGGCGAGTACGGCAAGGCCGCCAAGGTCGTCCGCAGGATGGGCAGGATGACCGCCGGGCTGGGCCACCCGATCGAGGCGTCCATGTCCATCAGGGACGGCGCCAGGGCCATCAGGGTGTCCAACCAGAGCGGGAGGACCGTGATCGTGGTGCTGATGGTCGCCAGGGCGGACAACCGCGAGGTCGTCCTCACCCCGGCGAGCTTCGCCCTGCAGCCCTTCGGGACCAAGACCGTCGCCTGCTCCGGCGAGGGGAGGGCCAGCCTGGACCTGCGCATAGACTACAGGGACGGGGACACGGACAGGACCGTGAGCACCGTCCTCACCCCCGCGGGGGCCTCGGCATGAGCCCGGGCACCGCGGACTGGGCGCTGGCCAGGAACCTGACCCCGGAGCAGATGGAGGCGTACAGGTCCTGCCTCGCCAGGGACTCCGACGGGCACGCGGCCTGGAGGGCCGGGGTGCGCGAGGGGAGGCCGGCCGTGGTGAGCCTGAGGCTCCTCGGCGGCGTCACCACGATGCACGACTGCACTGTGGCCGAGGTCGGGATCTCCGCGGAGACCCCCGCGGAGCTGACCGTCGGGGTGCACGCGGACGGCCTCCTGGTGACGGAGACCTCCCGCCGCGTGACCGGTGTGGCAACGGTGCCCGTGAGGGTGCCGCCCTCCGCCCTGAAGGGCGAGTCCGGCGAGGTCCGCGTGACCGTGTCGGTGGACGGGAAGAGGATGATCGAGAGGACCTTCGGGGTCCGGAAGGGGGCCGGGAAGGCTCCCGAGGGAGAGTGATCGGGATGGCATACAGATTGGACATAAGGGGCTTCGAGGAGTCCCTCCGCAGGGGCCACTACGCCAGCGCCATGATGGAGCTGGCGAAGGGCAGGCTCACGGACGAGCAGATCCAGGACGTCAACGACGTCCTGCACGACTGCACACGCAATACCGACGGGAGCCCCGACTACGAGGCGATGAAGGACATCATGGCGTGCGCCCCGGTGTCCGTCAGGTCGAGGATGACGATGTCCGGAGGGGAGCTGACCCTCGGGCGCAGGAAGACCAAGAGGAGGTCGATGAAGGCGCCGGCCGCGGTCGCCGTCATCCTCATCCTGGCGCTCGGGTGCGTCTGGTTCGCCCAGGAGACGCCCGTGCAGGGAGTGGAGGTCGACGCCGGGTTCGACGAGATCTCGGTGGGAGGCCAGTACGTGATCGACGCGACGGTGACGCCCTCGGACGCCACCTACAGGGACCTCATGTGGACCTGCGACAACCCCGGCGTCACCGTGACGCCGACGTCGAGCGGAGCGGTCGTCACCGCGGGTGCCGACGTGGCCGACGGGAGCACCGTGACCGTGACCGCCAAGAGCGACAGGTACGGGATCTCCGACTCCGTGACGCTCACCGTGGTCAACGACCTCAGCATCGAGGTCTCCGCCGCGTCTTCCTCGGTCTCCGCCGGGGGCACCGCGACGATCACCAGCGACTCGGTCTCCCGCGGCCTGGAGACCGTCTGGAGCACCGACGCGGACTGGGTCGAGCTGTCCTCCTACGGGAGCGTGGCCACCGCGTCCGTCGGAATCGGAGCCGCGGCCGGCTCCACCTTCACAGTCACCGCGAGGCTCGCCGGGACCTCCGTGTCCGACTCCGTGACCATCACCGTCGACAAGGGGCTGGGCATAGTCCTGTCCTCCGCCTCCGACGCGATCGTCGCCGGTGAGTCCTTCGAGGTCTCCGCCTCGTTCTCCCAGGCGCTCCCCGAGGGGACCGTCGTCAGCTGGTCCCTGGTCACCGCCGGGACGTCGTCCTCCGTCCCCGGCAGCGGGGGCGTGACATACACCGCCGACGGGGACACCCTGCACGGCACCGCGTCCTCCTCCGTGGGGCACGGCGTCGCCGTGACCGTCACCGCATCGGTGACCTCTGCGGGCGCCTCCGCGAGCCTGGTGCTCTACACCGTCAACACCGCCCTGCTGCCCACCGAGGTCTCGACCGCCGAGGGCCTCTCGGCTATCCGCGACGACCCCTCCGGGTCCTACGTCCTCACCGCGGACATCGAGCTCACCGGGCTCTGGACTCCATTCGAGTTCACCGGGGTGCTGGATGGGAACGGGCACACCGTGAGCGGCCTCTCGGTCTCCGTGACCGACTCCAGGTCCGACGGGACCTACCGCGCCGGGCTCTTCACGATCAACAGGGGCACCGTCAAGGACCTGACGATATCCGGCGCCACGATCACCGTCGCCCCCCACAGCTTCGGCAAGGCCGCGACCGTCGAGTGCGGCGCGGTCTGCGGGGTCAACTACGGCACGATCTCCGGATGCAGGGTGACCTCCTCCGAAATCACCGCGCACTCCACGGACATCAAGACGTCCTGGATCGAGGAGTACGGGAGCCTGCCCACCATCGCCTCCGCATCCGGGGGCAAGTCCGGCACCTGGTACGAGTACGCGTCCCTGAAGTTCACCGGGACTCTGGCCAACAGCTGGGCCGCGGACAAGGCCATGGAGGTCAGGTGCGGCGGCATCGCCGGGACCAACGGCGGGACCATCACGGGATGCGGCTCCTCCGCGGACCTGGACGCCCAGGTGGTCAACTTCAACTACAACTCGTCCAACAGCAAGAACGCCCGCGTGTACGTCGGCGGCATAGCCGGGTACAGCACCGGCGGCGTCGTCGGATGCACCGCGTCCGGCACCATCCTCGGCGGCCTGGTCCTCCACGACAGCGGCTCCGGCAGCGGGGACGGCCTCGGGTTCGTGGTCAACTACGTGCCTGCGGGCAAGGGGTACGCCGGCGGCCTCTGCGGGTACGCCACCGGGACCGTCACGGGATCGTCCACCTGCTCGGTGGACCTGATAACCGAGGCGTTCGCCCCGATGTACGCCTTCCTCTCCGGCTCCTACTACGCCACGGACAAGGGCAAGACGACCTCCATGTCCTGGTCCCGCGGCGTGCTCACGGGATGAGGAGGAACCCCGGGCCCCGGGCGGGCCCCGCCCCCTCCGGACGCGGTAAGAAATCACCGCCGCGGCCGGAGCGGGCGCCTTTGCGGGCCGGGGAGGCCTGGCTCTTCCCCGGCGCCGTTTTAACCGCGTTTAACGGGCCCGGACGCGCGATTCCTGGCGGACACCGAACAATTCTAGGTGCCGTCTAAACAATTCTCCCTCGGGACGCTCCCGCCTTCACCACCCTTTATTATAATTGGATGTATGTTCCAACTATCCACTCAATCTGATTACAGAAGTGAAGTTTATTAAGGGGAGCCGATACCGTGGGGACTGCTAAGATTGGACAGGATTCGCAAGGGAGGAACAGGGGGAGAGACATGCGCATAGAGGAGTGGCTAGGGGAGGACAATCAGCTCGGCATCGACATCTGGAACAAGAAGTACTGCCACGACGGAGAGACCTTCGACGAGTGGCTGGACAGGATCAGCGCCGGGGACAAGAACCTCAGGAGGATGATCGCCGAGAAGAAGTTCCTCTTCGGCGGGAGGATCCTCGCCAACAGGGGCCTCTACAAGAGCGGCCTCAAGGTCACCTACTCCAACTGCTACGTGCTGACCCCTCCCGAGGACTCCATCGAGTCCATCTTCGAGACCGCAGGCCGCCTCGCCCGCACTTTCAGCTACGGCGGAGGCGCCGGGATCGACATCTCCAAGCTGGCGCCCAGGGGCGCCCGCATCAACAACACCGCCTCCGAGACCTCCGGCGCGGTGTCCTTCACCGACCTGTTCTCCATGGTCACCGGCCTCATCGGCCAGCACGGCAGGCGCGGGGCGCTCATGCTCACCATGTCCTGCGACCACCCCGACCTCGAGGAGTTCATGTCCGTCAAGACGGACCTCGAGAGGGTCACCAAGGCCAACATGTCCATCCGCGTCTCCGACGAGTTCATGGAGTGCGTGAGGGACAGGAAGCCCTTCGTCCAGAAGTTCGACCGCCCCGAGAGCAACCAGAAGATCAGGAAGGAGCTCGACGCGGCGGCCTTCTTCGAGAGGCTCTGCTACACCAACTGGGACTACGGCGAGCCCGGATGCCTCTACTGGGACAGGATCTCGAACTGGAACCTGCTCTCCGAGTTCCCCGACTATTCGTACGCGGGCACGAACCCCTGCGCCGAGGAGCCCCTCCCCGCCGGAGGGAGCTGCCTTCTGGGGAGCATGAACCTCGCCGCCTTCGTCAAGGACGGCAAGTTCCAGTCCGACGAGTTCACCGAGGCCGTGCGCTACTGCGTCCGCGGGCTCAACGACGTGCTCGACGAGGGGCTCCCGCTCCACCCGCTTGAGGAGCAGAAGGAGTCCGTCAGGGACTGGAGGCAGATCGGGCTCGGCATCATGGGGCTCGCCGACATGCTGATCATGCTCGGCTACACCTACGGCTCGCCCGAGGCCGTCGACTTCTGCGACAAGCTCGGGAAGCTGATGATGGACACCGCCCTCAACGAGTCGGCCCGCATGGCCAAGGAGGAGGGCATGTTCCCCAAGTGCGTGCCCCAGCAGGTCCTGGACTCGGCGTTCTTCAAGGAGAACGCCTCCGACGAGACCCGCGCCCTGGTGGCCGAGTACGGCCTCAGGAACTCGCAGCTGCTCACCATCGCCCCCACCGGGACGCTGTCCACCATGATCGGCATCTCCGGAGGCATCGAGCCCATCTTCGCGATATCCTACGAGAGGAGGACCACCTCGCTCTCCGACCACGACGAGTACTACAAGGTGTACACGCCCATCGTGCAGGCCTACCTGGACAGGCACCCCGAGGTCAAGTCCGACGACGAGCTCCCCGGGTACTTCGTCACCGCCCAGAACCTGGACTACAAGAACAGGATCACCATGCAGGCCACCTGGCAGAGGCACATCGACGCTTCGATCAGCTCCACGGTGAACCTGCCCGAGGACTTCCCCGAGAAGGACGTCTACAACATCTACATGATGGCCTGGGAGTCCGGCTGCAAGGGCGTGACCGTCTTCCGCGACGGCTGCAAGCGCCTCGGCATCCTCTCCACCAAGGAGAAGGAGAAGGCCCCCGAGCCGGAGCCCGCACCCGCCGAGAAGAAGGACGACAAGCGCGGAACCGTGGAGGAGGTCAGCGACAGCGTCGTGGGCAAGAAGAGGAAGCTCATGACCGGATGCGGCAGCCTGCACTGCACCGCGTTCTTCGACCCCGTCACCGGCGAGCTCAAGGAGGCCTACCTCAACAAGGGATCCACCGGCGGATGCAACAACTTCATGGTCGGCCTGTCGAGGATGATCTCCCTGGCCGCCAGGTCCGGATGCGGCATCGACAAGATCGTGGACCAGCTGAAGTCCTGCGGGTCCTGCCCCTCGTACGTCGTCAGGACGCACACCAAGAGGGACACCTCCGTCGGGTCCTGCTGCCCCATGGCGGTCGGCTGGGCGCTGATCGACATGCACAACGAGATGCAGGCCCAGATCAAGGGCATCCCCGAGGAGGCGCCGGAGGAGGCGCCCGTCAGGGAGATCAAGAACCCCTGCCCCAAGTGCGGCGCCGAGCTGGAGTTCCAGGGCGGCTGCAACGTCTGCAAGTCCTGCGGATGGACCAAGTGCGAGTGACGTCCGCGAAAACCCTTTATCTAAACACCCTTAACCCTCATCCGAGGCGGGTAGCCAGTAAGCCCCGTTCCTAGTACACGCATCTTCGAGAACCGCGTGCCTCAAATTTAAAATCCGGACGGGCCGGCGCCAGGACGTCCGTGCCTGCCCGCCTCACCCCTTGTCCCAAGCCACCACGTGCGCCGCGAAGCGGTAGCTCGCGGTGCCGTCGTGCGAGATGGAGTCGGCGAACCTCTCCGCCAGCGGGAGCAGGGCCTGGTCGGGGACCCTCCCGACGCACACCGAGACGAAGGCGTCGCGCAGGACCTCCCTCGGGCACGTCACCGTGCCGGCGAACTCCACGGACTCGAACTGCCGCCCGGCGTCCTTCAGCCAGATCGTGAACGGCCTGGGGTCGGAGAACTCCTGCATCTCCGCGGGCACGCCTGCGCTCCTGAGGAGGGCCTTCCTGAGCCTGCGGAAGTCGAAAACCTGCGGGAAGACGGCAATGCAGCTCCTGCGGGACGCCGCCTCCATCTTCACCAGAGCCTCGCCGCTGTAACAGAGGTAGGACGGGGATATCAGGCAGGCGTCGTACCCCTCGGAGGGCTCGTACGTGTTCCAGTCGGCCTGGTAGAGCTCGGTCCTGCATCCGCCGGCGCACCTGCGCCCGGCCTCCGCCAGGGCCGCGGGGTTCTTGTCCATGCAGACGAGCACGCGCACGAGGCGGGACATGGGCCCGGCGAACCCGCCGCGGCCGCAGGCCACGTTCATGGCGCAGTCGCCCTCGCGCAGATACCCCCTCGAGGCCAGCCAGTCGACCGCCTCCCGGGCGACGCCGCCGTACTCGAAATCGTGGATCCCGTCCTCGTCCGACATGTTGCTCCCTGTATAGCATCCATCCGAGAAATAGTGATGCACCGACCCCGGCGCAGAACCCGGTGAGGACCCTCGCCAGGGGGGCGTCGACGCCCGTGGTCTCGATCCCCCATTCGATGGCGGTGAGCATCGCCAGCAGCACGCCGAGCAGGGCCCAGCGCCGGTCTGCCAGGCGCTCGTGGAGCAGGTAGCACAGGGCGAATCCCGCGGGAAGCCCCGCCAGGATCCCGGTGTCCCTGATGCAGAACGGGAGCTGGGAGCCGTTGAGGACGTAGCTCCTGTCCAGCTCCTGGTGGCAGAAGAAGTCCCCGATCGCGTACATGACGCCAGGGAGCCCAGAGCCCTCCCACCCCCCGTCGATGACGCCGGGCGTGCCGTTCAGGCCGGAGAACCTGCCGTACGGGGCAGCGAGGGGCGCCAGGAACACCAGGGCGAGGAAGATGCCGGAGGCTGCGGCCGCTACGAGCAGGAAGCGCCTCCGGTAGTCCATGGGGGTGAATCGGCGGGGCCCGTTTAATCCCGTCGGAGCTGGATCGAGGTGCACAGCGCGAACACCGCCAGGGAGATCGGCGCCATGACGCAGAACCTCCAGATGGTCCTCCTGGCGCCGGCACCCTCCCCCAGGCTGGACATCAGCACCGAGATCAGGGCGCAGAGCTCCACCAGGTAGACGGATATCGCCGCCTCCGCCCCCGGCAGGCCCTCGTACCCGGATATCTGGCTGAGGGGCCCCAGCATGGACACGCTGAGGCCCAGGACCAGCGGGGCGAAGAACACCGCCGTCCCTGCCATCATGTCCGTCATGGACTTCAGGCGGACCCCCAGCTCCCTGCGGGTGTTGGACTCGTTCTGGAACTGGCGCCCCATGGCCACCGCCAGCCTCCCGGCGTCGTCGGTGTCGCGGACGGAGCAGCGCTGTATGTCGCAGAGGGTCCTGGACACCGCCGGTGACACCGGGGACACGGCGCGCACCAGGGCCGAGGGCACGTCGCCCCTGCAGAGGTCCATCTCGCGGCCCAGCGCAGTTCCCACGGAGGCGCACTCCGGCCTGGAGGACAGGGAATCCACCGCGGCCTTCTCGAAGTTGTCCCCGCCTAGGAGGGAGTTCCCCATCTCGAACACGCAGTCGCGGAGCCCCTCGTCCTGCGCCGCGCGGGAGGACTCGGCCCTCACGCCGGGGTACATAAACACGGCGGCGGACACCGCGGCGACAGCCACTGAGAACAGGATGGCGTCCTGCGCGGGGTGCCCGGTCCAGAGCATTGCCGCGGCCATCGGGACGGCGGCGGCGAGGAACAGCGCGGGGACCAGGTCCGCACCCTTCGGCCTCTCCGTTATGAACGGGTTCCCGGCGCGGATGCTCCAGGCCATGGCGAGAATCGCCGCGGGGACGAGGACGAGCGTCGCGAGCAGTATCAGGTCCCCGTCGACGGCGACGGCCCCGAACAGCCCTCCGATACTCAGCATCGGGAGGATGGACATCAGGATCATCGGCGCCATTATCCCGAGCGCGAACACCGCCATGCACGGGGTGGTCAGCGACGCGCTGTACCTCTCGCCCATTATCCTCACCGCGTCCAGTGCGACGGAGGACGCGTCCTCCAGTATCCTGAGCCTCTCGGCGCGGTCGGAGGCCTCGGACGCGGACACGCACAGCATCATCGCCTGGCGGTAGCCCGCGGCCTCCCCGGAGACCCCCGAGAGGGAAGCCTCCAGCGCCGCGCGGACCCCGGCGTAGCCCTTGGTGTCCGCCTCGCGCACCGCGGAAGCGAACATCGCCCTGGACAGGGCGGGGCCCTCCGCGGCCACCGCCCTGACGGCGAGGTCAAGGGACCCGCCGGACTCTATCACGGAGGTCACCAGGCCCACCACTGTGGGGGCCTCGTTCACAAGCCTGCGCTCGGCGGCGGTCATGGCCCATCCTCCTCCTGAGCTCCTCCAGGGACTCCTCCGCGGACGCTGACCTGGGCATCGAGGACACCACCTCGTTCGCCAGGATTATCCACTCCGGCCCCAGGTACCCGTCGTCCGTCGTGCCCAGCGACGCCAGGTGGGACCTCATCATCGAGCGGGCGCGGATCTCCTTGGCGGCGTCCCTCTCGTTGAGCCCCAGCGACCTCAGCGTCCTCCTGACGAAGGGCGCGGACATGAACCCGTCCGGCCCGGAGATGTCCAGGAACTCCCCCGGCTCGTCGGACGTGGCGGCGAACTGCCCCGCCCTGCGGACCAGGGCCCCGCTCCTCCTGTCGCGGGACGTCTCCATCGCCACGATGGCGTCGGTCGCCCGGAAGGCCTCCGCCGGGATCCCCATGTCGAAGACCATGCGGTTGTACACCGACTCGGCGGAGTCGCCGTGGACGGTGCCCATGATTGCGCTCCCGGCCCTGCCGGCCCGCATGCTCTGGTAGAGCGTCCTGGCCTCCTCGCCGCGGACCTCGCCCATCACGATGGCGGACTCCCCGAGCCTCAGGGACACCCTGAGGGCCTCGTCCGCGCGGGACCCGGCGGAGCCCTGCATCCTCTCGTCGACGAGGATGGTCTGAACCTTGTACCCCATGCCCCTCATGCAGTCGCCCGGGAGCTCGATGGTGTCCTCGATGGTCAGCACCCTCTGGCTGAGGGGGAACTCGAACATCAGCGCGGACAGGAGCGAGCTCTTCCCCGCCCCGCGCGGGCCGCACACCAGCAGCGTGGCGCGGCTGTCCACCAGGAAGGACAGCATCCCGGCCATCCTGGGGGACACGGTGCCGTTGGCGATCAGCCTGCTGAGCGTCCACGGCCTGACGGACCTCTTCCTGATCGCGACGGCGTTCCCGTTGGGGCTCAGAGGGTAGCCGACGACGGTGGCACGCGCATCGAAGCCCGCGAGGTCCGTCTCCAGCACCGGGCTGGCGCGGGAGAAGCGGAGCCCGCTCTGCCGCTTCAGTATGTTGACCAGGTTGTCCACCTCGCGCTCCTCCGCCATCAGATTGGTGGAGCAGCGCATGTGGGAGTTCAGGCCGTCTATGCCGTTCACCGTCACGTGTATCCTGTTGGATGCGCAGGGCGCGTCCACGTACACGTCCTCGATGTGCCCGTCGGAGAGCAGCACCTCGAATATCCCCGCCCCCACGGAGTGCCTGTGCGCTATCGCGCATATGTCGCGGACGACCGCCTCGGTGTCGTCCGACCCGGAGGCGGCGGCCACGTCGTCCCACCTGTCCGTGAGGATGGAGCGGGTCATGGCCATCACAGTGTCCCTGTCCAGGCTCCCTCCGTCCCTGCGGTAGCCCTCGCGGATCTCGCCTATCACGTCCATCACCACCGCGTTCAGCGCGTCCGGGTAGGCGTACTCCCTGGGCGTGACGCAGTACACCGCCTCCCCGCCGTCGGAGACGCCGATCCTAACCGAGCCCATCTCGGTCATGTAAGAGGCGACGGTCCTCAGCTCGGGGACCGACGCGATCCAGCAGTCGGTGTAGGAGGGCTTCGTGCGCATGCCGGTGCCGACCAGGGCCGCGAAGGACTCGACGAACCCCGCCTTGGACCTGTGGACCGACGCCCGCGCGCTGGACATCACGCCGCCCACGCGGATGAGCACCTCCCTGGACTGCTCCGGGGCGGGCTCCGGGGGCTCGGCGGGCTCCGCCGGAGGGGAGGACGTGCGGGCCATCCTCCCCAGGAACTCTGCGAGTGGCATCGCGCACCCCTCCCGGCGGCCATGGAGGCCGCGATGTCCTCCATCCCCTCCTCCAGCCTCTCCAGCGCCCTCGCCGTCCTCACGGCGCACTCTGCGCAGCCCTCGCGGTCCGGGGGCTCCGGCATCTCCGGGACCGAGATCCCCGTCCTCCCGTCCGTCGGGAACGACTCCCACGCGAGGGCGACCGCCTCCTGGCGCGAGGAGGGGCACCCCCTGCAGCGCAGGGGAAGCTGGTCCGCGGGAACGGACCACCTGCGCAGGGACGCCAGGTCCTTGAGGACCTGCCCCGCCCTGCCGGACACCTCGGTGTCCCTGCCGGTGCGGAGGATCACCCTCCCCGCCCCTCCGGCGCGGCACATGGCTGACACCATGCACGCCATGCACTCCCGGGACCCGGGGTCCGGCGCCACCGGGCATCCCCTGCAGTCGACCACGAGGCAGTCGCCCTCCACGGCCGCCGGGGGGATGTGCTCCGCATCCTCCCCGCGCGGCCCCAAGAAACCGAAAACGAGCTTCATGGATGCCTCTCGTCGGCATCGGATATAACGCGGAGCCTGTGCGTTAGCGCTAACTCACCGTTTTCACCGCTCCCGGAACGCCGCTCGTCCGGAGCCGACAGATATAAAAGGTTGATTCAATCCAGACGCGTGGAGATACTATCGCCGGCGGGCAACCCCGAGGGTCTGGCCGCCGCCATCAAGGGCGGATGCGACGCCGTGTACCTGGCGGGCAAGAGCTACGGGGCGCGCGCGTCGGCCGGGAACTTCAGCGACAGGGAGCTCGAGGGCGCGGTACACTACGCGCACGACAGGCACGTGAAGGTCCACGTCGCCGTGAACACCTCGATCCTCAACCGCGAGATGGACGAGGCCGTCGCCTTCGTCAGGTTCCTGAGGGACATCGGCGCCGACGCGGTCCTGGTGCAGGACCTGGGGCTGCTGAAGGCCATCTCGGGCATCGACATCCCCAAGCACGCCTCCACGCAGATGCAGATTCACTCCCCGGAGGGGCTCCGCTGGTGCGCCGAGAACGGCCTGGACCGCGCGGTCCTCGCCAGGGAGCTCACGATGGAGGAGCTGTCCTCCATGGTCCCCGACTCGCCGGTCGAGACGGAGGTCTTCATACAGGGCGCCCTGTGCTACTGCATGTCCGGCGGGTGCCTCATGTCCAGCTTCATGGGCGGGCGCAGCGGGAACCGCGGCGCCTGCGCCCAGCCGTGCAGGAAGAAGTACACCAAGGACGGCGAGACCGGGTTCCTCCTGAGCTGCGCCGACCTGTTCGGGGCCGACCGCATAGAGGAGCTCCGCGACATCGGCGTCGACTCCCTCAAGATCGAGGGCAGGATGCGCTCGCCCGCGTACGCGTACCTGGCGACGCGCGTCTACGCGCTGGCGGAGGACGGCGACAGGGGCGAGGAGTACGAGGAGGCCCTGGGCCTCCTCAGGACCGTGTTCAACCGCGGCACGTCCGAGGGGTACCTCGGGGGCGTCCAATCGCCGGTCCAGCCGCTCCACCCGGACAACCGCGGCTTCCTGCTCGGGAGGGCCAGGGTCAAGGGCCAGCACCTGGAGCCCATCGACTTCTGCGACCCCGTGGGGAGGAAGGACGGACTGTCCCTCTTCGACGGGGACTCCAAGGCGGGCGGCTTCAAGGTCGTTGACCCCGCTTCGCTCGTCGTGCCGTTCAAGATCGCCGACGGCGTCTACGACGTCTACCGCACCTACGACCCGAGGATCGACGACATCAAGAACCTCATCGGGAACGCCCCCAAGCTCAACGGGGGCACCCAGCGCCACGTGACCGGCGACGCGCTGCCCGAGAGGAGGCCCCGCAGGCACTCCAACCCAGAGAGGTCGTTCTACGTCAGCAGCCTGAAGGTCCTGGATGCCGTGCTCCCGTACGCGGACCGCGTCTACTACGAGTGGGGCGGGAGGGTCGGCGAGGCAGCCGACCTGTGCGCCAAGGCCGGGGTGGAGTGCGTCACCATCCTCCCGAGGTTCGACCCGGAGGACAAGTGCCGCGCGGAGGGACCCGTGATGGTCAGCAACCCCTCGCAGCTCAGGACGTGCGCCGGCCAGAGGATGTACGCCGCGCCGTCGTTCAACGTGTTCAACTCCTGCTTCCCGTCCGACGTCTACCAGGCGACGCTCTCCGTGGAGCTCTCCCGCAACGAGGTCTCGGACCTGTGCGCCCGCCTCCCCGTGAGGGCCGAGGTCATGGCCTTCGGAAGGACCGAGCTGATGTACTCCCGCGACCCCGGCATGGGCAGCGGGACCCTCGTGGACGAGACCGGCGCGTCGTTCCCCGTGTACACGGACGC
>JAUNXZ010000014.1 GCA_030539515.1 Thermoplasmata archaeon | reverse complement strand
TCGTTCTTCGCATAGTGAAGACGGATAAGATTGTTCACATCGCCCTTGAAGAAGCTCGACCCCGGGACGGCGCCCACGCCGACCCTGCGGGCCAGGTCCTCGCAGAACTCGAGGTCGCTCGTGTACCCGTAGTCGGAGATGTCCACCAGCACGTAGTACGCGCCCTCGGGCACGTTGTGCGCTATGCCGATGGAGTCCAGGCCCTTCAGGAACAGCTCCCTCTTCGCCGTGTACTTCGAGCGGAGGTCGTCGTAGTAATCATCCCCGAACTCCAGCGCGGTGACCAGCGCCTCCTGGAGGGGCGCGGCGGCCCCGACTGTGAGGAAGTCGTGGACCTTGCGGGCGACGTCGATGATCTCCGGAGGGGCGATGATGTACCCCACGCGCCAGCCGGTGACCGAGTAGGTCTTGGACAGGGAGGAGCACGACAGGGTGCGCTCCCACATCCCCGGCAGGGTGGCGAAGTACGTGTGCTCGTTCGGCGAGTAGACGATGTGCTCGTACACCTCGTCGGTTATCACGTAGGCGTCGTACTCCTCGGCGAGCTTAGCGATGAACAGGAGCTCGTCGCGGGTGAACACCTTGCCGCAGGGGTTCGACGGGTTGCACAGGATCAGCGCCTTGGGGTTCTGGCGGAACGCCGCCTCCAGCTCCTCCCTGTCGAAGGAGAAGTCGGGCTGGCGGAGCTCCACGTAGATGGGTACCGCCCCGGAGAGGATGGCGTCCGCGCCGTAGTTCTCGTAGAACGGCGAGAACACCACCACCTTGTCCCCGGGGTTCACTACGGTCATCATGGCGACCATCATGGCCTCCGTGCTCCCGCAGGTGACGACGACCTCGGAGTTCGGGTCGATGTCCCTCCCCATGAAGCGGGACTGCTTCCTGGCGAGCGCCTCCCTGAAGTTCGGCGCCCCCCAGGTCACGGCGTACTGGTGCGGACCCTCCCGGGCGACCTCGGCGAGCCTGGCCGTGAGCTCCTCGGGCGGGTCGAAGTCCGGGAACCCCTGGGAGAGGTTGATCGCCCCGCACTCGTTGGAGATGCGTGTCATGCGTCTGATCACCGAATCGGTGAATCCTGCCGTCCTGTCGGAGAGTCCGCGCATTTGTCTTCGCCTCAGATGCTGTAGGTGAGTTTGCGCTCATCTATAATGCGCTTCGCCTTGTGGGTGGAGCGCTCGAGCGTGCCCTCCTTCTCGACTATGACGTTGGCGGGCTTGACGCCGATCCTCGCCTTGAGTGCGTTCTTCACGCGCTCCGCGAGGGCCTCGTCGGACTCGGCGGTGTTGGAGTCCTCCTTCTCGATGGTCACGTCGTAGCGGCAGGTGTAGTCCTTCTCGTAGACGCGGATGAGGTACTCGCCGGTGATGCCCTTGACGCCGCGGACCACGGCCTCGACGTCGCTGGGGAACACGTTGACCGCGGACACGACGAACATGTCGTCCTTCCTCCCGGTGACATGGATCCTCCCGTGGGTCCTTCCGCACTTGCACGGGGTGTTGTCGATGTACCCGATGTCGCCGCTGCGGAACCTGATCATGGGGCGGGCCTCCTTGCGGAGCGTGGTGTACACCAGCTCGCCCACCTCGCCGGGCTTCAGGACCTCGCCGGTCCTGACGTCGACTGTCTCCACGAGGATGTGGTCCTCCGCGATGTGGAGGCCGTCCTTCTCGTCGCACATCGCCGCGCACGCGCCGAAGATGTCGGAGAGTCCGTAGAAGTCGTAGACGCTGGCCCCCCACAGCTCCTCGATGGCCTCGCGGGTGGCCTCGATGGACCCTCCCATCTCCCCGGCCACGTAGATCCTCTTGATGGCGAGGTCCTTGGCGGGGTCGACGCCGTTCTTCTTGCAGGTCTCCCCCAGGTACCAGGCGTAGGACGGGCTGGTCCAGATGCAGGTGGGCTGGTACGTCTTCAGGACGAAGATCAGCCTCTCGGACGGGAGCGTGCCTCCCCATATGCACAGGGCCCCCAGGTTCTGGGCGCCGATGACGTCGGGCCCTCCGACGTAGAGGGAGAAGTTCAGCGCGTGGATGTAGCGGTCGTTCTTCCTCATCCCCGTCTGGTAGAACCACCTGCTCTCCACGTCCTGCCACTCGTCGAAGTCCTTCTGGGTGAAGGGGCTCATGGTGGGCACTCCGGTGGACCCGGAGGACGTGGACATGAAGATCACGTCGTCCTCGGGCACTGCGCACAGCTCTCCGAGGAAGGAGCCGACCCCCTGGGTGTCCCTCTCCGTCTTCTTGTCGATGAAGGGGAACTTCGCAAGGTCGCTCAGCTGCTTTATGTCCTCGGGCTTCACGCCCGCCTCGTCGAAGGAGCGCCTGTAGTAGGGGGAGTTCTCGTATGCGAACCTGACCTCCTTCTTCAGCTGCTCCAGCTGGTACTCCTCCAGCTTGTCGCGGGGCAGTGTCTCTATCTCGGGGTTCCAGTATTTTCCGTCTGCCATAGCGGTCACCTAATTCACTTATTTCCTATCGAGATAGTATGAATAGGTTGTATATAACTTGAATTGCAAGTTATATTCGCATCGGAATATCAGGCGCCCGGAACGGTCCAGTCCCTGCGGATCTGCTCCCATCTCCTGTCCCTGGCGAGGGCTATGTGCTCCACGTCCGCGTCGGTCAGGTGGCGGAACCTCCTCTGCGACCTGACGTACTCCGGGAGCGCCCCGGGATCCGTCATGTCGCGGCTAAGCGAGAACTCCCCGTCCCTGAACTCCGCCAGGGGCCAGAGCCCGCAGTCCACCGCCCTCCTCGCGTAGTCCACCGTCGCATCGGTGCCGACGCCCCATCCCGTGGGGCACGGAGCCAGCACGTGGATGTACTTGGTGCCGCGGATGGACGCGGCGGTGCGGACCTTGCGGATGTAGTCGTCCAGGTACCCCACGCTCGCGGTGGCGGCGTACGGGATGCCGTGTGCCGCGACTATCCCGAACATGTCCTTCTTCTCCGAGGTGTTCCCGCGGATGACCCTGCCCGCCGGCGTCGTCGTGGTGGAGGCGCCGAAGGGGGTGAGCGAGCTCTTCTGGGTCCCGGTGTTCATGTACGCCTCGTTGTCGTAGCAGATGTAGATGACGTCGTCGTTGCGGTCGATGGCGCCGGACAGCGCCTGGATGCCGATGTCGGCGGTCCCGCCGTCCCCTGCGAAGCCAACCACGGTGAAATCCTCCTCGCCCCTGGCGCGGAGGCCTGCGAGCACGCCGGTCATCATCGACGCCGTCCCGGCGAAGGTGGATATGATCGCGTTGTTGCCGAAGCACAGCTGGGGGAAGTTGAACCCCACGGCGGACATGCATCCCGCGGGAAGGACCGCCACGGTCCTCTCGCCCAGAGCCTTCAGCGCTATCCTCACCGCGAGGCTCCCGCCGCATCCGGCGCAGGCCTTGTGGCCGAGGAAGAACTCCTGCTCCGAGAGGTCGCGGGTCATGCGGGTCCCCCCTGCAGGAAGGCCACGTCCCTCTCGCCGCGCGCTATGTCGGCGAAGACGCGCCTCACGTCCGAACGGGAGATGTTCGCCCCTCCGAGCCCCCCGATCCTGTTGCACACCGGGATCGACACGCCTCCGGAGAACAGCGCGGAGCAGACGTTTGTGTGGACCGCCCCGGCGTGGCCGAAGGAGATGTCCTTCTCCAGGACGCCGGCGGCCGTGGCGCCCTTCAGGACGGAGACTATCTCCTCCGAGGGGAACGGGCGCAGGTAGCGTATGCGGAGCACCCCGGCGCGGACGCCCTCGGAGCGCAGCTCGTCGGCCACGTCCCTGCAGAGCCCGGAGACGCTTCCGAGCGTGACTAGCACGAACTCCGCGTCGTCGCACCTGTACGCGTCCACGAGCCCGGGGTACCCGCGGCCGAAGGCGCGGAGGAACCCATCCTCCGCCTCGGCGACCACGTCCCGGGTCCTGAGCAGCGCGCGGTGCTCCCCCTCCTTGAAGGCGGTGTTGAACTCCGGCCCGGCGGAGAAGCACAGGTTCCTGGGATTCTCCAGGTCTATGCGGTTCTCCGTCTCGTAGGGCGGGAGGTACGAGTCGGCGGACCCGCGGTCGGGAACGTCGACTATCTCGTAGGTGTGCGTCAGGTGGAACCCGTCGAGGTTCACCATGAACGGCGTCGACACGCGGGGATCCTCCGCGATGCGGTACGCCATTACCGCGAGGTCCAGGGCCTCCTGCCCGTCCTCCGCGTACGCCTGTATCCACCCGCTGTCCAGCAGGAGCATGGAGTCCCTCTGGTCCCCGTAGATGTTCCACGGCAGCGCGGTGGAGCGGTTGGCGTTCATCATCACTATCGGGAAGCGCCCGCCCGCCGCGTACGGCAGGCACTCGGCCATGTACAGCAGGCCCTGGGACGACGTGGCCGTGAAGGTCCTTGCCCCCGCTGCCGACGCGCCTATGGCGCAGGACAGCGCGGAGTGCTCCGACTCCACGTGCACGAAATCGGATTCCAGCTCGCCGTCGGCGACCATCTCGGACAGCTTCTCCACCACGGTGGTCTGCGGGGTGATCGGGTACGCGGAGATCACGCCGGGGCGGGCGAGCCTGACGCCGTGGGCGAAGGCCTCGTTGCCGGACAGGAACATCCTGGTCACTGCCTCGCCTCCATCGCGATGGCGTCCTTCGGGCATATCCTGACGCAGATGCCGCAGCCCTTGCAGAACCTGAGGTCGATCTCCGGCCTCCTGCCCTCCATGCGGACCGCCCCGTCGGGGCAGTAGAGGTAGCAGCGGGAGCATCCGATGCACCTGCCGAGGTCTATCGCGGGGTCCCTCTCCCTCCAGCCGGCGTTGTCCGTCGTGAGGAATCCCGCCCCGTAGGCGGTGCTCTCCGGGAACCCGGTGGGCCCCCATCCGGGGAACCCGTCGCGGATGGTCGGGTTCATATCCGTCCCCCCGCGAGCGCGTATGCGCGCTCTATGACTCTCTTGTTCTTCTCCCACAGGCGCTCGGGCATGGCGTTCTCCACCCCGAGGTACAGGGACTCGAGGCTCACGCCTCCCCAAACCGCGGCGAGGGCCCCGACCATGGCGGTGTTGGCGATGGGCGCGCCAAGCACCTCCGCGGCGAGACCGGAAGCGTCCACGGACACGACGCGGGAGTCCCCGAAGGATTCCCTGGTGTTCACGAGCACGGTTCCGCGGGCCGGAACCGAGGACATCAGGTCCCTGTCCAGGTACACGGTGAAATCGGCGTCGGAGATCTCGCTGCGGTCGCGGACCGACGAAGGGGAGAGCTTCGTGAACGCCCTGACCGGTGCGCCCCTGCGCTCGGGACCGAACGACGGGAACGCCAGCGCGCTGCCCTGCTCCCTCCCGAGGGTGTAAGCCGCCCCCAGGATCTTCGATGCGGTGAAGGCGCCCTGCCCGCCGCGCCCGTGCCATATGACGTCCGTCCTGTCCGTGCCCATTGTATCGCCGACCCTGCCCGCCTATGCGGGCCTTGTATTTACTGGTATTATTCCACATTTCCTATATGAATATACCATATTATACGGGCCCCGATCCCAGCCGAATCCGTACCGAAAATCATCATCAGAATATTATTCGGGGCCATTTCCAGTTGAAATATTATTTTACGAATATTATTGTCAATTCGTATTATATAGGCAATCATGTTTTTCCTATCTGAAATACATAAAATCGTATTCAACGGGGGAAGACCCCAGGAGATAACACATGGTCAACACGAAAATAGCCGCGGTTGCGGTGGCGGCGATAATAGTAGTCGCCGCGGTGGGAGCGTTCTTCCTCCTGAAATCGGAGGGGAGGAACGAGGAGATCAACCTCGTCCTCGGCCTGGAGGCCGAGGGTTCCGCCATATACTACAACGCGGACAACATCGACGCATCGGACCTGTTCGTCACGGACTCGTCCGGGAACATCGTCGTCGACTCCGACGGCAACGTCACATACAGGGCCGCCGGATGGGGCGGCCTCATCTTCGGAATCCCCGGGACCGCCGCGATCCAGTTCTACCAGATCAAGACGATCGTGGAGTCCTACCTGAGCGACAGCTCCAAGGTGGAGAACGGAGAGACCGCCAGCTACACGTTCAAGGCATGGTCCGAGGGGACCACCCTCGCGAGCAACGAGGTGGGATACATCGTCGTCGGATCCGCCGCGGACACCATCCTAAGCTACAACAGCTCCACCAAGCAGATCGACATCGGGATCACGTGGCAGCCCCAGATCGCCAAGCTGACCGACCAGACCAGGAGCGACCTGGACACGCCGTACACGGTGCTTGTCACCACCAACGTCCTGTTCCCGGACCAGACCTGCTGCGTCCTGTACGCCAACGCATCCTTCGTCTCCGAGCACCGCGACGTCGCCGTGAGGACCGTCTGGGCATTCATCCAGGCGACGAACTGGATCAACGACGCCATCGCTGCCGGGGAGGAGAACGAGGACGATGAGAACTTCCAGGCCCTGCTGACCATCACCGCCAACGTGGCGGGGACCGGGTTCACCAGCGACGAGATCGTCGAGGCCCTGAAGGACGTGGGATACGCGTGGGGGACCGACAACACGACCGACCCGCTCGACAAGGTCAAGGAGGACATCGCCAACCAGACCGACCAGCTCTACGACATCGGCGGCCTGATCGACAACTCCCTGAGCAGCCTGGGCTACAGCAGCTCCTCCGCCTACGCGGACGACTTCGTCGACAGCTCCCTGGTCCTGGAGGCCCTCCAGATCTCCGGAACGCCCACGTACGACAGCACCTACAGTCTGAACTTCTCGCTGATCGCGGGGGACATGCACAGCATCGCGGCCTACATCGCGAGCACCCTGCTCCCCGGACAGACGCAGACGTTCTTCGAGCAGGCCGGGATCGACATAAACATCGTCCCCACCTCGCTGGGGTCCGGTGTGATGACCGCCCTGAAGGCGAACGAGGCCGACTTCGGCATCGCCGCCCAGCCCGCGTTCATCATCGACAACATCAACGCCAAGCTCACGACCGCGGACTGAGACACCTTTGCGGTCTGAGGTTAAACCCCTTACCCGCCCCCCGTAGGCGGGGTTCTATCCGTTTTTCAACCGAACACCCTGCGCTCGGCCTCGGCGATCCTGCCGCGGAGCTCCGCGATGGAGGAATCCTCGGCGGGAGCGTCCGTTCCGGGCTCCGCGGGGTTGTACGCCACCAGGTACGTGCACCTGTCCGGGTCGGCGACCAGGCCGTACTCCGCCCTGAGCATCGCGTCGCAGGACGGCGCGGGGCAGCAGGCGACCACGTCCCTGCAGCCGTTGCCGGGGTTCAGCTCCGGGAACGACATCGGGGGCATGACGAACACCTGTCCTTCGCAGTCGCCGTCCACGGGGAAAAGCGCGAAGGTGTCCGACATCCAGATGATGTCGTCGCACGCCCGATACCTCTCGAGCCACGAGGGCGGGACGTCCAGTCCCAGGACGGCCCCCGAATCCGACTCGAGGACCGTCGAGGGCTCGGTCAGCTCCCTGAACTCCAAGGTCGTGTCCAGGCAGATCACGCACTCCCTGAGGAGCGCGATGTCGAACCCGCGGTTCACCTCGTCGATGTCGCCGGCCGCCTTCACGGTGGCCTCCTCGGCCCTTATCCTCTCGAGCAGCCCCGCGTCCACGCGGCGGGCCGCCACCACGCCCCTCAGCGAGCTCACGATGTCCAGAACGGCGTCGCTACCCTGTGCCATGGGGACGTATCGGCCCGACGCTATATCCGACTGTCGGGGAGCTCACCGTTAAGTACGCGCGAACGGGATTTCCGCGGCATCGGGCCCCCTCGGGGGGCCATGGAAGGCGCGGACACATGAGGACCGGACTCGGAATGGACACCGGAGGCACGTACACCGACGCGGTGGTCATGGACCTGGACGCGGGGCGCGTCCTGTGCAAGGCGAAGTCGCCGACCACCAGGGAGGACCTGAGCATCGGGATCCGCGGGGCGCTGTCCGCGCTGGACAGGGAGCTCCTGGACGGCGTCGGCGTGGTGTCCCTGTCATCGACGCTGGCCACCAACTCCATCGTCGAGGGGAAGGGCGCCAGGGTCGCGCTCGTCAGCATCGGCATGGACTACGACAACAGCCTCCGCGTGGACCACGCGGTCACGGTCGCCGGCGGACACGACGTCTACGGCAACCAGGTCGCACCGCTCGACGAGGACGCGGTGCGCTCCTTCCTGGAATCGGTCCGCGGGAAGGTGGACGGCGTCGCCGTCACCGGGTACTTCGCCATACGGAACCCCGCGCACGAGAACAGGGTCCGGGAGCTGGCGGACGAGGTCCTGGGAGTGCCGGCGGTCTGCGGGCACGACCTGTCGTCGAGCCTCGGGTTCAACGAGAGGGCGGCCACCTGCATCATGAACACCCGCCTGATCCCGGTCATCCGCGACCTGATGGAATCCGTCGAGAAGGTCCTGAAGGAGTTCGGCATCCGCGCCCCGCTGATGATGGTCCGCGGCGACGGCTCCATGATGGGCAGGGCGGAGATACGCAACCGCCCGGTGGAGACCATCCTTTCCGGGCCTGCATCCAGCCTCATCGGCGCGATGGTGCTCACCGGCAGGAGGGACGCCGTGGTCATGGACATAGGCGGCACCACCACGGACATAGGCATCCTGAGGGACGGGAAGCCCCGGCTGGAGCCGGAGGGCGCCGTCATCGGCGGGATTAGGACCCGCGTCCTCGCCGCGGAGATAACCACCTCCGGGATCGGAGGGGACAGCAGGATGATCGTCATCAACGGGAAGCTGAGGACAACCCCGCTCCGCGTGATGCCGATCTGCCGCGCCTGCGCGGAGTGGCCGGAGCTCAGGGACGCGCTTGCCCGCATGCCGAGGATCCGCCCGATACGCTACGCGGTCCGCGATCAGGACTCCTTCGTCATGGACTCCGAGTTCTTCAGGACCCTGAGGCACCCGCCCGCGTCCATGGACATCTCGGAGGACGACCGCGCCCTGCTGGACATCCTGGAGGGCACGCCGAAGACGCTCCGCGACGCGGCGGTCCGCGGCGGGAGGCTCTCGTTCACCGAGAGCGCCGTGGAGCTGGAGAGGCTCGGCTACGTCCAGAGGATCGGCTTCACGCCGACGGACATGCTGCACGCCCGCGGGGAGATGGACTCATTCGACTCCGACGCGGCGCGCACCGTCGCCGCGTACCTGGCGGACGGCATGGGCATGCCCCTGGACGCTTTCCTGGACCACTGCCGCGCGGCGGTCCGCGCCAGGCTGTGCACCGAACTCGTGAAGAGGATCATGTACGAGGACACCGGGATCGAGGACCTGGGCACCGCAGGCGGGGCCCTCGTGTCCATGGCGGTCTCCGGCAACCCGCCGAAGGGCCTCGGATGCTCGCTGAGGGTGAACATGCCCGTCATCGGCATAGGCGCGCCCGTGGAGGCGTACATCCCGCAGGTCGGTGAGACGCTCGGGACGGAGGTGCTTATCCATCCGGACTCCGACGTCGGGAACGCCGTGGGCGCCGTGTGCTCGTCCGTCTCCGACTCCATCTCGATCCTCATCCGCCCGGTGAACGTGCTCGACGGGAGGGACTTCACGTCGTTCTCGAAGCTCGGCCGCGGGCAGCACCCCAGCCTGGAGGACGCCGTGGAGTCGACGGTCGCCGCCGCCAGGGCGGAGCTTGAGAGGTCGCTCCTCGCCAGCGGGGCCGAGGGCATAGAGTTCTCCGTGGACCGCACGGACCGCACCATGGACGTTGGCGCGGAGAAGCCCGCGATAACGGAGGTGTCCATCACCGTCACGGCCGCGGGGAGGCCCGGCCTGCTGGGCCGACGGCCGCTTCCTGAATTCCCCTATATGAAACTATTAATTAGATGGGGGCCCTTCAGAGGAGCGTGCAACTCTCCACCAGAACCCGCTACGCGCTGCGCATGATGGTCGACATGACTCTTTACGAGGCCTACGGCAACGTGAAGATCAAGGACATATCCAAGCGCCAGGACATCTCCGTGAAGTACCTGGAGCAGATCATCACGACGCTGAGCAAGGCGGGCTACGTGAGGGGGGAGCGCGGGCCCCAGGGCGGGTACAGGCTCGGGATGGACCCCAAGGACATCACGGCCGGCATGATCGTCCGCCTGATGGAGGGAGGCACCGCCCCGGCGCCCTGCGCCAAGGGGGAGGACTGCCCCAGGGCCTCCGAGTGCGTGACGTCCGACCTGTGGAAGAGGATCAGCGCCGCGGTGGACGAGATCCTCGACAGCACGACCATCGCCGACCTCGCCGAGAACGCGAGGAAGCAGAACCTCGTGACGATCGTCGACTCGCCCGAGTACTTCATCTGATCCCGTCCCGGGATCCTTCCGGATCCGGACCTCTGGTCCGGGGAACCGTCCGACCAGCGCAGCGGCCGTCCGGAGGAGATAAGATGGCGGGTCGCCCCGCCGAGAAATGTAAAAGGTACGGGGTCTCCCCCGCGTTTCCGCTGTCAGAGCAGCTCGGTGTTCTGGTTCTCGAGGTAGTCCAGGATCTTCCTCTTGACCGCGTTGTAGTCCGGCGCGGAGCGGTCCCTGGGCCTCGGCGTGTCCAGCTCGATGATCTCCTTGACGGTGGTCGGGCGCTTCGTCAGCACCACGATCCTGTCCGAGAGGTACACGGCCTCGTCCACCGAGTGGGTGATGAAGATGATCGTCTGCTGGGTGTTCCTCAGGATCTCGATCAGCTGGGCCTGCATGATGTTCCTGGTCTGGGCGTCCAGCGCCCCGAAGGGCTCGTCCATCAGGATCACGTCGGGACGGACCACCAGGGCCCTGGCGATGCCCACGCGCTGCTTCATGCCTCCGGACAGCTCGCTTATCCTTGCGTCCGCGAACTCGCCGAGCCCCACCAGTTTGATGTACTGCTCGGCCAGCTCCCTGCGCTGGGCCTTCGGCACGCCGGCGATCTCCAGCCCAGTCTCCACGTTCTTGCGGACGGACCTCCAGGGCAGGAGGGCGAAGTCCTGGAAGACCATCCCCCTGTCCGCGCCGGGCGCGTCGCACTGCCTGCCGTCGATGGATATCCTGCCGTTCGTGGGCTGGATGAGCCCCGCGATCAGCTTGAGGAGGGTGGTCTTCCCGCAGCCCGAGGGGCCGATGAAGGAGACAAGCTCCCCCTTCCTTATGTCCAGGCTGATGTCGCGGATGGCCTCCGTCTCCACGCTGTCCCTGCTGTACGTCTTGCCGAGGCCGTCTATGACGATCTGCGGCTGCTGTGTCTCCGATGCCTCTGTCGGCGTCATTCGTTGCTAACCCCCATTCTCTTGTTGATGGCCCTGTTGAGGGCCTCGGCGACGATCATCGTGATCAGGCCCAGGAGCCCGATGATGACGATGCCCGCGAAGACGTTTGGCCAGTTCCCGGACTGGGCGTAGTTGCTGATGAAGAAGCCCAGGCCCCCGACGGGGGAGGCGTAGAGCTCCGCGGATACGATACACATCCAGCCGATCCCCAGGCCGGTCTTGACGCCGTTCATGAGGTACGGGATGGACGAGGGCACGACCACCTTGGTGAACACCTGGGACTCGTTGGCCCCCAGGGTCTTGATCGCGTCGATCCAGTTCCTGTCGATCTTCATGACCCCGAACATGACGCTGGTCAGCAGGGGGAAGAACGCTCCGATGAGCACGACGCACAGGGGCCCGAGCTGATATCCCATGAGGATGACGAACACGGGCGCCCACGCCACGGGGGCGATGGGCCTGATGACGTCGAGCGCCGGGCACAGCAGGTCGCGCAGGATGGCGGACCTCCCGAGCACCAGCCCGAGGGGGTACGCGATCACGAGGGCGACGGCGAACCCCTTCAGGAAGGTCCCCAGGCTGGACCCGATGTAGTCCCACGCGGAGTACCCGGTCATGCTGTCGCCGACGGTGAACAGCTTCACTATGGCGGTCCAGGTCTCGGCGGGCGTGGGGAACACGGTCCTGTCCACGGCGACCGACGCCACGTGCCACACCACCAGGAGGCCCAGCAGCGAGACCGCCGCCAGGACCACCTTGCGGACCAGCTGCTTCTGCCTGTCCGTGACGACGGTTCTTTTCCCCTCGGCGACGACGGCGGTCTCCCCGCCGGCTGCCTCGGGTTTGGATTTTACATTAAACATATGGGAAATAGGAATAATGGTCATGCTTATAATGGTTGCGATGCAATAAATTATTCTGATAAGAATATCAGGGGGTCCGGAGGGCGCGGGAATGCGGAATCCTATTCAATGCACACGGGATTGGGTGCCCCGTGACATTCGTCAGCCACCCCCGCATCGCCCCCGACACCGTCGAGGAGAGGGGATACCAGACCCGCATGGTGGAGCAGTGCGTCAGGGCGAACACGCTCCTGATCCTGCCCACGGGCCTGGGGAAGACGGTGGTGGCCGCCCGCCTGGCCGCGAAGTACCTGGACAGGGGCAAGGTCCTGGTCCTGGCTCCCACGAAACCTCTGGTGGACCAGCACTCCGAGGCGTTCTCGAAGTTCATAGTGGGGGCGGACGTCGTGGTGCTCAACGGCCTCATGAAGGACACGAAGCGCGCCGGGATCGTGGAGTCCGGCGACATCGTGGTGTCCACCCCGCAGACCGTCGCCAACGACCTGGAGGCCGGGAGGTACGACCTGTCCGCGTTCTCCCTCGTCATCTACGACGAGGCGCACCGCGGCCGCGGCGACTACGCGTACGTGAAGGTCGCGACATACGTGAAAAAGGGCACCCGCTCCGTGGGGATGACCGCGTCCCCCGGCAGCAGCACCGACAGAATCGAGGAGGTCTGCATCAACCTGAACCTCCGGCGCATCGACATCCGCTCGGAGAACGACCCCGACGTGTCGCCGTTCATCCACGACACCTACGTGAACAGGATCGAGGTGGACCTGCCGCAGGACATCATGGACATATCCGCCCTGCTGAAGGTGATGCTCGACCACTTCTACTCGGAGATGTGCGGGCTCGGCCTCGCCAACCCGCGCATACAGCCCTCCAAGGGATACCTCATATCGATAGGCAACGGCCTCCAGCAGAAGGTGGCCGACACTGGCGGGAACGGGGTGATGTTCAAGGGCCTCACCCTCGGGAAGGTCTGCATACAGCTGCTCGAGGCCGTCAGCAAGGTGGAGTCCGAGGGGGTCACCGTGCTCCGCAGGTACCTGGACAGGCTCGAGGCCGAGTCTAAGCAGGAGCGCGGAGGCAAGGCGGCGCGCACGATCGTCGGCAGGCAGGAGTACTCCGCCGTGAGGATCATCCTGGACAGGACCAACGTGGAGCACCCGAAGGTCTCCCGCGTCATGTCCCTGGTGAGCCGCGCGCTCTCCTCGAACCCGGGCTCCAAGGTCCTCGTGTTCGCGCAGTTCCGCGACACCTGCGAGATGCTGGTGGACAAGATCTCCGGGATCCCGGGCGCCAGGGTGAGCATGCTCGTCGGCCAGTCCAACGGCGGGCTCAAGCAGAGGGACCAGATCGCGATGCTCGACGGCTTCCGCCGCGGGGACTCCAACGTGCTCGTGTCCACCTCGGTGGGCGAGGAGGGGCTGGACGTCTCCAACACGGACGCGGTGATATTCTACGAGCCGGTGCCGTCGGAGATACGCACGATCCAGCGCCGCGGAAGGACCGGCAGGAGGAGCGACGGGGAGGTCTACGTGCTCATCGCCAGGGGCTCCGTCGACGAGGCCTTCGAGAGGTCCAGCATCCGGAAGGAGCAGGACATGCGCGAGAACCTGGAGAGGCTCAGCGAGAGGCTGAGCCGCGGCATGAGCCTGGGGGACGGCGGGCAGACCCGCCTGGACGGGTTCGACCCACCTTCTTAATACGGATTCGCGCATGAACGGGCATGCTCTACTCCGAGCTCGCGGAGACCTTCGACAGGCTCGAATCCACAAGCAGCAGGCTCGAGATGTCCGACATCCTCGCCGGCTTCCTAAGGGAGGCCGACAGATCGGAGCTCAGGTCCATAGTCTACCTCAGCCAGGGCAAGCTCCACCCGGACTTCGTCCCCGGCGTCCTCGGGATGGCCGACAGGCTGGTCCTCAGGGCGATAGCCTTCACCTCCGGGACCCCGGAGGACAAGGTGGAGAGGATGTGGGTGGAGACCGGGGACCCCGGCAACGTGGCCGAGTCCCTGATCTCGAGGAAGAAGCAGATGACCCTGTTCTCGGAGGACCTCACCGTCGGGAGGGTCGTGAAGGGCCTGACGGCGATCCAGGACGCCGACGGGAAGGACTCGCAGGAGAGGAAGATGAAGACCCTGGCCAACATGCTCCACGACTCGGGGCCGCTGGAGGCGAGGTACCTGTGCAGGACCGTCACCGGCAGGATGAGGGTCGGCGCCGCCGACATGACCATCCTGGACGCGCTGGCGATAGCCTTCGCGACCAAGGAGGACCGCCCGGCCATCGAGAGGGCGTTCAACGTCACCTGCGACATAGGGCTCGTGGCGGAGACCATCGCCAACGGCGGGATGGACGCCATCCGCGCCATCGAGGTCTCGGTGGGCAGCCCGGTGAAGGTCATGCTGGCGGAGAGGCTCCCGTCCGTCTCCCAGATAGTGGAGAGGATGGGCGGGAGATGCGCCATTGAGTACAAGTACGACGGGATCAGGGTCCAGGCCCACATCGGGAGGGACGGCGTGAGGCTGTTCTCCAGGAGGCTGGAGGACATGACGTCCAACTTCCCGGACATCGCCGCCGAGCTCCGCAGGACCTGCCGCTACGGCGAGGCCATCATCGAGGGCGAGTGCGTCGCCGTCGACCCGGAGACGGGCAACATGCTCCCGTTCCAGAACGTCACCCACCGCAGGAAGAAGCACGGGATGGACGAGGCCGTGAAGGAGGTGCCAGTCCGCATATTCATGTTCGACTGCCTGTACCGCGACGGGGAGGACATGACCCCCTCGCCGTACCTCGACCGCAGGGCGGCCCTCGAGACCGGCTTCGAGATCGGGGGCGCGGTCCAGATGACCACCATGCGCATCGTCGAGAGCGAGGAGGACGGCGAGGACTTCTTCGCCAGCGCCGTCGCCAGCAGATGCGAGGGCATCATGGCCAAGTCCGTCGAGGCGGACTCGGTGTACCGCGCCGGGAACAGGGGGTTCCTCTGGATCAAGTACAAGAAGGACTACCAGCAGGCCCTGACCGACTCGTTCGACCTCGCAGTGGTGGGCGCGTTCTACGGCATGGGCAAGCGCGCCGGCAGGTACGGGGCGCTGCTGATGGCCGCGTACGACCAGGACACCGGGCGGTTCGAGACCGTCTGCAAGCTCGGCACCGGGTTCGACGACGCCTTCCTCGACGCCATGCCCGCCCTGCTGGACGACACCCTGTCCGAGGCGAAGCCCCGCGGAGTGGACGCGGAGATGGTCCCCGACGTGTGGTTCGACCCCGCCGTGGTGCTCGAGGTTGTCGCCGCGGAGATCACCCTCAGCCCGATCCACACAGCCGCCCGCGACGTCATAAAGGAGGGCGCCGGCCTCGGCATCAGGTTCCCCAGGTTCACCGGCCGCGTGAGGGACGACAAGTCCCCCGAGCAGTGCACCACAGTCGGCGAGATAGTGGACATGTACTCCATGCAGGCCCACGACTCCGACGGCCTGTCCGAGTGACGCCGGGATCGAGAGGAATGTCGATGCTTTTAATACATGGACGTCCGATTTGAGTCCGCTGGCACTGCCGGCAGGGATGCGCCCCCGGACAGGGGAGGATGGGAACCATGGAAGAGAAGAAGAGGCCCGCATGCTGCGAGAGGAAGACGGATGCCGCCGAGGCCAAGAAGGCCCGCGGGGAATCCGCCGAGAAAGCGCACGAGCCCCAGATGCACTGGGACGGCAGCGGGGACTGAGGTCCCCGTTCCCGGGCGCCGTTGTCGCGCCCGGGGCCACGCGCGCGTTCTGGGAAACTTATTTAAGAGCGACGGCATAGGCCCGCGGCATGCAGACCTACCTTGTCGAGAAGACCGACGATTCGATCACCCTCGGATTCAAGGATGCCAACCTCACGCTCATCACGCCCCTGATGAAGGCACTCGACACCGACGACGCCGTCGAGCTCGTCAGGTACATCGACACCCACCCCGAGCTGGACGACAGGAAGCTGTTCGTCAAGGTCAGGAGCGGCGACCCCGCCGAGGCCGTCGAGAGGGCGTCCCAGAGCGTCGCCGACTACTACGCGTCGATCAAAGAGTGATCTCCCTGTACAGGGAATGCCTCACAGCGGAGGCCGGCATCGGCATGCGCCGGTACCTCTGCGACGCGGACGGCACCGGCGGCCACCTCAAGACCGAGCCCGAGGACTTCGTCGTGAGGGAGATATCGGATCCCCCCAGGAGGAAGGACGGCGGCGAGTATTGCATCGCCACGGTCACTAGCCGCAACTGGGAGACCAACCGCCTGGTCCGCATTCTGTCCCGCAGCATCGGGATGTCCAGGACCAGGATAGGCTTCGCGGGCACCAAGGACAAGCGCGCGGTCACCACCCAGCTGATGTCCTTCAGGTGCTCCCCCGAGGAGCTCGCCAAGATACAGCTGAAGGACGTCGAGATCAGGGACATCTACCAGGGTAGCAGGGCGATCCAGCTAGGCGACCTCATCGGCAACTCGTTCGAGATCACCGTCCGCGACTGCGCCATGCCCCGCACCGAGATCGAGTCCACCGTGAGGTCCGACATCGAGACCATAACGAAGACCGGCGGATTCCCCAACTACTTCGGGGTCCAGAGGTTCGGATCGGTCAGGCCGGTCACCCACCTCGTCGGCGAGAGGCTGGTCCGCGGGGACATCGAGGGCGCCGTCAGGACGTACATAAGCTACACCACCCCGGAAGAGGAGGAGGACCTCCGCCAGCTCAGGAGCGGCCTCGAGGGGTGCACCGACTGGGCCTACGCCGCGTCGGTCATGCCGGAGCGCATGTCCTTCGAGAGGGTCATGGCCCAGGCGCTGGCCGGGGGCGAGGACTGGAAGGGGGCCGTCTCGGCGCTGCCGTCGAACCTCCAGATGATGTTCGTCCACGCCTACCAGTCGCTCCTGTTCAACGAGATGCTCAGCGAGCGCATGGCCAGGGGCCTGCCGCTCAACGCTCCCGTGGAGGGCGACGTGGTCATCCCGCTGTCCGCCGAGGGCACGCCCCAGCACGAGAACCCCATCGTCGCGAACTCGAGGAACATCGACCTCGTGGCGCGCCAGGTCCGCATGGGCAGGGCGTTCGTCACCGCCGCGCTCTACGGCTCCGAGACCGTGCTCGCCGAGGGCGAACCCGGGGAGATCGAGGCCGGGATCGCGGAGGCCAACGGGCTCCGCCCGGAGGACTTCGTCATACCCGGGCTGTCCAAGTGCTCGTCCAAGGGCGGCAGGAGGGAGATCCTCTGCCCCGTGAAGGACATCTCCGCGTCGTTCTCGGAGGACTCGTACTCCGTGGCCTTCTCGCTCCCCAAGGGCAACTACGCCACGTGCCTCATGCGCGAGTTCATGAAGTCCGAGATGCGCGACTACCGATCAGACGATCATCGACCGGACCACGCGGGCCTCGTACACGCCGAGGTCGCACTGCCTCATGACCTCGTACACCGACATCCCCTTGGGCAAGGCCATCGAGAATCCCGTGAGCCTCTCGTCGGCGCTCGGCTGCACCGGCACCATCATCGCCTTGCGGATGTAGGCGGCGGCCTCCCTGGCCGCGTCCGCGTCCCTGAACCCGCCGGCCACGAACACCTTCTCCAGCGGGATGTCGGGGTCCGACTCCGGGTCCCACTTCATCTTCACTATTACGTCGTGCGACACGCGCTCGAGCTCCGCGAACCTGGGCGACGACGGCGAGACCTGGCCCACGTCCGGCCTCTCGGAGAGGTAGCGGGACACCTCGGCGGCCACGCCGGGGTCCAGCCCCAGGGCGTCCAGGATGTCCGGGTCCGTGGCGGACGTGCGGGTGGTGTACGCCCTGCGGAGCGCCTTCTCGGCGTACCTCTTGACCGACGAGTCGTAGCCGCCGGCCGGCTTCTGCCCTCCGCCCATGAGCGCCCTGGCCTCGTCGCGGAGGCCCATCTCCTCCAGGATCCTGACCATGCGGACGCGGGCCTCGTCGGAGACCGTCGGGCACCTGGCCATCCGCTCGTAGGCGGACACCGCGCCGTCCACGTCGCCGGCGTCGCGGCACAGCTCCGCGCCGAGGACCATCGCGGAGACCCTCGCGGGGTCCCTGCGGAGTATGCGGGAAACGGCGGCCATGGCGCCGGCGTGGTCGCCGGACGCGGCCTTCTGGCGGGCCAGCTCCTCCGCGGCCTCCGTGTTCTCGGGGTCCGCGGACACCGCCCTGCCGTAGCTGTCGGCGGCCCTCTCGTGCTGGCCGCTCGCACTCAGGATGCGTCCCTTGATCATGTGCGTCTCGCAGCCGTCCATGCCGTTGGCGATGGCCATGTCGATCTCCGTCAGGGCACCCTGCAGGTCCCCCTTGGCCTCCCTCGCCAGCGACAGGGCCCGGTGGAGGCCGGCGTCCTTCGGGCGGGTCCTCAGGGCGCTGGACGCGATGAACGCGGCGCCCTCCACGTCCCCGCCCGCAAGCGCGACGGCGGACTTCAGGCATATCAGGTCGGAGCTCTCGGGGTCCGCGATCAGGGCGCGGTCCACGTTCCTCATGGCGCCCTTGACGTCGCCCGCCGCCAGGAGGGACGAGGCCATGGCCGCCAGCGCGGCGGGGTCCTCCTTCCTCCTGGGCGCCTCGGGCTTCGCCTCCGGCTCCGGCTCGGGGGCTGGCCTGGGGCCGACGGTCCCGGACGCTATCCTCTCCCGCTCGGCCGTCAGGGACGGCTCGTCGGGATCGGCCGCCAGCGCGGAGTCCAGCTCCGCCAGGGCGCCGTCCCTGTCCCCGGACGAGACCAGGAGCCTCGCCAGGCGCACGGACGCCTCCGGGGACGGCTGCTTGGACAGGCGCCTGCGGAGCACCGCGACTGCGCCCTCGGAATCCGCCATGGACGCCAGCGTCCCGGCCTCCAGGTCCATCAGCCTGACCTCGTCCGGGAGCACGACCTCGGCGCGGCGTATGAACTGCAGCGCCTCCCTGTGCCTCGACGCGGACGATAGTATGTTAGCCTTCATGACAAGCGCCTGCACGGACCCTGGGTCCAGCTCTATGGCGCGGTTGAGCGACTCCACGGCGCCGTGCCGGTCCCTGGTGCGGGCCTGCACCGACGCCTTCGATATCCAGAACTCGGGCTCGCCCTGGTCCAGCATCACGGCGCGGCCGTAGGCGTCCTCGGCGGACTCCAGATCCCCGCGGGCCTCGTCGGCCATGCCCTTGGAATGCCACAGCACCGGGCTGCTTGGGCTGATCGCCGCCGCGTCCGCGAAGGCCACGGACGCGCCGATGTAGTCCCCGGACGCGTAGAGCGCGTTGCCCCTGAGCCTCTTGAGCATGGCGTCCCGGGGGAACCTGCGCTCCAGGGACTCCGCGGTGGACACCGCGTCCCTGTTCATCCCGCAGGACACCATCGCCGAGACCACAGACACGGCGGACTCCCTCGATGAGTCGGTGCGGAGGACCGCCCTGAACGCGTCGTGGGCGGCGGTCTGGTCCCCGGTCATCCCCAGG
This sequence comes from Thermoplasmata archaeon, assembly GCA_030539515.1. Lineage (GTDB taxonomy): Archaea > Thermoplasmatota > Thermoplasmata > Methanomassiliicoccales > Methanomethylophilaceae > Methanoprimaticola. The sequence continues at coordinate 4,449 of JAUNXZ010000014.1, read as the reverse complement.
GAGACGGCCAGCGCCAGCATGGACTGGGAGTCCCCGGGCGAGGCCTCTATCAGCTTCCGGCAGGTCGACGCGGCGTGCTCGTAGTCGCCCTCCGCCATCTCGATGTCCCTCCTCAGCGCGAGGGCGTCGTGGTTGGACGGGTCCTGCGACAGGACCGCGGAGCACTCGCCGTCGGCGGCGTCCCTCTTGCCCATCAGGTGCAGGATGCGGGCCAGCTGGGCCCGGGCGGCGTGGTCCGCCTTGTCGGTGCGTACGGCCTTCCTGGCCATCCCCGCGGCGGAGACGTAGTCGCCGGAGCGCATGAGCATCACGGAGCGCATGGTGTAGGTCCCGGAGTCCTCGCCCGAGAACCTGGAGTACCTGTCGAGGATCGAGGCGGCCTCGCGCTCCAGGCCGCGGTCGATGAGGAACCTCACCGCCCCGAGGTACTCCTCGGAGCCGCTGGTCTCGTTGTCCAGCAGGACGCGGATCGCGTCCAGCATCTCGCGGGTGTCGCCCAGGAGGAGCCTGGCGCGGACGGTGTCCCTCTGGACCCGGTGCTGGCGGGGGTCCGCCTTCGAGAGGAGATCCAGCGCCCTGGCGGGCTCCCTGGCCCCCAGCGCGGCCTCCGCCGCCTCCACGTAGACGAAGGGCGGCGCCTCCATGCCGAGCAGCTCGGCGTATACCATGGAGGCGGAATGCCAGTCCTTCTCGTCCACGGACATCCTGGCGGACGCCAGGAGGAACTCCGGGTCGCGCTCCGAGTAGAGGGGGTTGCGGACCAGCTGCTCCGTGGCCGCGTCGCGGCGGCCGGTGAACCATTCGTAGTAGATCGAGTAGAGCTCCTGCATCGGGCCCCGGCCGGCGGGGTTGGTGGGCTTCCCGCCCTCCACGATGTCCTGGATGTTCTCCCTCTGGGGCCACCCGCCCTCGGGGTCGGTCTCCGCCAGGATGGCGTACGCTCCCCTGCGGGACGGGTCGTACCCGTAGACCCTGCCGGCCATGACCCCCGCGCCATCCCTGTCCCCGCGGGCCAGCAGGAGCCTGGCCTCCGCCAGGGACCTGGCGACGACCTCCTGCGAGCCCTCGGACATGGCGAGGAGCTCCCCCGCGGACGCGGCATCCCCCGCCTCGAGCAGGACCTCGCAGGCCCGGACCGACGGGAGGCAGTCGGTGGCGCGGCTGTGCGACACCACCGTCCTAAGAAGCTGCGGCGTGGCCTCGCCGGACGCGGCGAGCGCGTCTATGAGCATCACGAGCACTGTCGAGTTCACGGTGCCGTCGTGGCCCTCGAGCTCCCTGACGAGGGCCGTGGGGCCCCCTTTCGGGAACGCTCCGCCGTCCAGCGTCTTCCACATGCGGTATTCGAAGGTGCTCTGGAGGACCGGACGGCCTGACATGCCAGGATGATGGGCTTCGGCCTATGTAACAGTTCGCGGGCAGACCCGCTTCTAGATTAGGATTAAATAGGGCGACGGATTTGGGGCATTCAGGCAGCTGTGATCTAGCTGGTTAGGATCTGAGCCTTCCAAGCTCATTGCCCGGGTTCGAATCCCGGCGGCTGCACTCATTCCTTCTCAATCCCCGTGTTAAGTGGCGGATCCTGCCGTTCGCATCCCGTTGCGCGTGTGTATCCGCCGGGTTGCGAACCCCTTCGGGCATAACCATTATTATGTTCACGTCGATAACTGACACGGTGAAACTAAAATGCCCGTGATAAAACTCGAGTCATCCAAACTCACTAAGGAGCAGAAGCAGACCCTCGCCAAGGAGTTCTCCGAGAGCGCCTCCCGCGTCACCGGGATCCCCGCGAGCGCGTTCTACATCTTCTTCGACGAGTACGACCACGACAGCGTCGCCGTGGGGGACACCCTGCTGAGCGACAGGCACCACGCATGACGGGCGCCGCGTGGGCGGCGATCGCGGCCGTCGCAGCGGTGCTGGTCTGCGCCGGCGCGTGGGTCGCCCTGTCCGGCAACGGCGGCGACACCTCGCCCGGGGAGACCGCGCCCGATACGGAACCTGAGGACACCGAGGAGACCGACACCGTGACGAAGATACTGATGACCGTGGGGGACGAGACGTTCACGATCACGCTGGCGGACACCGACGCCGCCCACGAGTTCGCCTCGATGCTCCCGATGACCCTGAGCATGTCCGATCTCAACTGGAACGAGAAGTACGCCTACCTGGACACCTCGCTCACGGCCTCGTCCTCCCGCGTCGGGGCCGTCTCGGCGGGAGACCTTATGCTCTTCGGCGAGGAGTGCGTCGTGGTGTTCTACGAGAGCTTCTCCACATCCTACACCTACACCCGCCTCGGGACCGTGGACGACCCGTCCGGTCTCGCCGAGGCCCTCGGGTCCGGGAGCGTCACGGTGACGTTCTCCGCGGCCTGAGAAAACACCCCTGAAGGGGTCCCTTCCACCCCCACTATAAGATGGTATATAAGCCATCATATTCATGATTAGCATTCTCTATGAAAAATACAAATAGGCATTGGCATATCGCAATTCATGGAGAATGGAGGAACGAAAAGATATCGCTACATCGAGAAGCTGTGGGAACACGACGACCTGACCAGAGCGCTGTGCATCACGGGGCTGCGCGGAAGCGGGAAGTCGACCATCCTCCGCCATTTCGTGGAGGAGCTGAGGCAGTGGCACGTCCCCGAGCGGAAGATCATCTACATGGACGCCCGGGAGGTCGAGGCCAGGAGCTGCGATGAGTTCTGCAGCATGGTGGAGGCCGAGATAAGGGAGGACGGTTCGTTCATCGTCCTCGACAGCGTGGATGCCGTCAAGGACTGGGACACCGCGATATACAGGATCTCCGGCGATTGGAAGCACCGCGTGTACTTCGCCGGAAACAGGCTGACCGCCCACGACATGAAGACCAAGCTGTACTGGAAGATCGACACCCTGCATGTCCGCCCCATGTCCTTCCTGGAGTACCTGGACGCCGATCCGCGCGGAAACAAGGCGCATCCGGACTGGTGTATCGGCAGATACCTCCGCTCCGGAGGTCTCCCGGTGATGCTCGCGGACTACAGCGACGCCCGCGCCCTGTCCGTCCTCAAGGGGATCTACGAGACCGCGGTGCACGAGGACCTGGGGGACAGGGTCGGCATGGACCGCGGATCGATGGACCGCGTAGTCGAGGCGGTCATGGGCTCCGGGGGGCCGGAGGACATGAGATACTACTCCGACATGGCGTACGTCGACGACACCAGCTCCACCTGGTCGTGCCTCTGGGCACTGGAGAACTGGCATCTGATGGACCACACCTACGAGCACGGGAGAGGGATGGGCGACATCTTCCCCCGCTTCAGGATGTACATGGAGGACACGGGGATCCTCCACTCGGTGCTCCCCGACATGCCCACGGAGCTCCTGATGGAGAACGCGGTGTACGGCGAGCTCATGAGAAGGGGCTGCCACGTCAGCTCGGGATCGTTCAGGAGACGCGAGGCCACATTCATCACGTACAGGAACGGGAAGCACGAGGCCATACAGGTCATAGAGGACCTCGACGACCCCCTCAGGCGCAGATGGGCGCTGGATGCGCTGGAGAGGAGCGGATGCGAGTACAGGACCCTCCTGACGCTTGAGAATCCGGACCGCGACCTGCCGGACAGCGTATCCGCGTGGAGCCTGGCGGATTGGCTGCTGGAGAAGCCCGACAACAGGGACGACTGGTCCTGACCAGACTATCGGTCAGAGGCAAATTACCGGATCTGGGGCGAGGCGGGGGGAGGCGGCACCCTAGGCAGGAGAGCGTTGCAGTGACATTCTCCACGGCCGTTCACGGCCCAAGCGCGGTTATCGGGAGGACCCTCACGCCGTCCGGGCGGGTATAGGCGTACGACGCCGTACCGCATATCACGCAGAGTACGGACGGGGGGCAATCCTCCTCCTTGAACAGATCATGCATCTTCAGCAGATTCTTCGCCGCATCATCCACCTGCTCGAACCCCAGCTTGATCTCGAATGCGCCCCAGCGACCGTCCTCCGTCTCGACAACGGCATCTATCTCCCTGTCCCGACCGTCGCGGTAGTGGAACAGACGACCTCCCTGCGATTCGGCATAGATCTGGAGATCGCGCTCGCACAGTGCCTCGAACATGAAGCCGAATGTTTTGAGATCACCAATCAGCCTGTTCTTGGTCATCTTCAGCGCGGCAACCGAGAGAGACGGATCGGTCAGATGGCGCTTCGGGGACTTCCCCACGCGGAAACTCGACCTCACGTTGGGCCTGAAGCTCGGTGTCTCCTCGACGATATGGATGCGGTAGAGGCAGTCCATGTACTCCCCGTACGTTTCCGGCGAGATGCTCTCGTTGTAGCGCTCCATGTCCTTCATGACGGTCGCATCGCTGGCGAGGGTGCTCTCGTTGCGTGCGAGGGATTTCAGGAGCATCTCCATCTTGTTGCTGTTCCTGGCCCTGCCGTCCAGCCTGCAGGCGTCGTC
>JAUNXZ010000013.1 GCA_030539515.1 Thermoplasmata archaeon | reverse complement strand
TTCCGCTCTCGGCTGCCCTGATGAGTTCTTCGCCCGTGGCCATGCTATCGGCCGTCAATGCGGTTAGCAATATTTAGGTTCCAGCCGTCGCTCGTCCGTGCCGGGCTTCCCGCAGACGATGACACCGCATATCTCCATCAGCGTCTCGAGGGCGTAGGGGTTGCCGATCCTGTGGATGACCTCCTTCCCGTCCCTCTCGGAGACAACGATCCCCTGCTCCCTCAGGATCGACAGGTTGTGAGACACCAGGGAGGGCGAAGCCGACACGGCCTTGGATAGCTGCGTCGTGCTCATCCTGCCGCTCTCAAGCGCCCTGAGGATGTCCATCCTCTTCTGGTCGGCCAGCGCCTTCAGGATGCCCAGCTCCATGTCCCCCGAGTTCCTGATCCTCTCGGTCACGCCCGGGATGAGGTCGTCGTCGATTGGCGGCTCGAACACCGCGGCGTCGTGGGGGGTCATGTCGGAGTACGGCTTCTGCGCTACGACGATGAACGTGACGGGTATCTTGACCAGCCCGGACTCGGTCAGGGTGGAGTAGTGGACCTTGTCGAGGGATTTCACGTGGATGTCCGTCATCCCGAGGCCGAGGAGGGCCTCCACGTCCCAAGTGGGACGCCTCTCCCTGGTGAGGGGCAGCTGCTTGGACAGCTCGCGGATGATGTTGGTGTCGACGTGGTTGACGTTGGTCCTGTAGTGGAGTCCCGTCTCCCTCCCGTCCTTCATGTCGAAGTACTCCTTCCGCTTCCTGTAGTCCTCGTCGTACAGGTCCAGGTAGTAGTTCCCGTCCACGACGATGAGGTGGCCGCCGGGCTTGAGGAGGTCCACCCAGTTGGCGTAAGCGATGGCCGGGTGCTGGAGGCACCAAACGCTGCTCTTGGCCACGACAAGGTCGAAGGATCCGGGCTCCAGCCCGGGGTTCTCCATGTCCCCTGCGACGAAATCTATCTCCAGGCCGGCGTCGCGGGCGTTCTTGCGCGCCTCCGCGAGCATCGCCGACGAGTTGTCCACGGCGGTGACGTCGTGCCCCAGGCTGGCCATCCACATGGCCATCAGGCCGCATCCGGTGCCCATGTCCGCCACCCTCATGTGCCTGTTCAGGTTGATGAAGTGCCCGATGGCCTTCATGGTGTAGCCGTCGTCCACGTACGAGATCCTCGTGGCCAGGGTGTAACCCTGGGCCCTCTGGTCCCAGTAATCCTGTATCTGCGCCGTCAGGGTGGGGGGCCTGGCCTCCGTCGACAGCGTTTCCGATTCCTGCATGGCTGGTGTTTCGGCTTAATCCCTATTTTAAGTTTGCACATACATCCAACTAAAACTCAAGTATTATCAATATGGGTGTCTTCCGCCGTCAATTGTTACCATCAAACATCCATTCAATTGAACGGAAATTGAATCGGAAGGCTCACTGAAGGTTTGACTTAAATACTATGATTTCCAAACCCGAATTAGTTGGACCATACATCCAATCTAACAAAATCTGGTGTGTCTATGAACAACAAGATGATTGGTGCCATCGCTGTGGTCATCATCCTCCTCGTCGCCGGAGTCGCGGTGTACCTCACCCTGAACCCCGGGAGCAAGACGACGAGCTACGGGCTGAGCGACAACATCGACGGGCGCCTGACGATCTTCGGCAACGCCAACGAGGACGACTACATCGACGACAGGGACGTCGAGGCGGTCAAGGCGATCATCGCCGGCGAGGCCGAGCCCACGTACTTCGACTGCTACAGGACCTACGGCGGCTCCGTCGTCCAGAGGTGCCTCGCGGACGCGAACTGCGACGGCAAGATCGACGAGGCCGACGTCGAGTGGATCCAGAACATGGTGGACCGCAAGCAGAACATGCAGGTCTACTACTACGACGTGGACGGCGTCTGCGCCTCCTGCACCTACCCCCTCACCACCCTCGCGGTGGGATACAAGTCGAACTACGAGGCTGTCCTCATCTGCGGCGCCGAGGACAGCGTGCTCTACGCCTGCAACCAGGTCGCCGACTCGTCCAGCACCTACTATAAGTGGTACCACGAGTACTTCTCCCAGGCCCAGAACATCGGAAGCAGGTTCACCCCCGACTACGAGGTCTTCGCCCAGGAGGGCAACGAGGCCCCCAGCACCTTCATCACCGGGACCAGGGCGTGGTTCGACGCCGACATGGAGGAGACCCTCGCGCCCCTCGGAGTGGACGTCGTGCGCCTTCCGTTCTGGGAGGACAACGTCACCGTCTCCGGGATCATCACCCTCGGGTACCTCCTCGGCTGCGAGGAGGCCGCCTACGAGTACGCCGAGATGGCCGACTCCGTCCTGGACACGATCCAGGAGGCGATCGCCGACATCCCCGAGTCCGAGAGGCCCCTGGTGTTCGCGTCCTACAACGGTACGAGCATCTCCAAGATGCACAACGGGATCCACGAGTTCGTCACCGCCGCCGGCGGGAGGACCGTGATCGACGAGGGCTACGCCGCCGGAACGAGCATCGACGGCGAGGGCATATACACGATGGACCCGGACTGGATCGTGTTCTCGCTGTACTACGGGTTCCTGGAGACATACGACTCGCTGGAGACCACCAAGGCCACCGTCTACGACGCCCTGGTGAACACCGACAACAAGTACTTCCAGGTCATCGAGCAGACCGACGCCTACAAGGAGGGCAACGTCCTGATCTTCGGCCAGGGCATGTACATGGGACCCGCCAGCTACATCACCGTGGCGTACCTGGCCAACCACCTGTACCCCGACCTGTTCGACTTCGACTGCGACGCCCTGTTCGCCGAGTACCTGGCGAAGTACCACCCCGACTACACCGTCGAGGACTTCGCGGGACTCGTCTACTACGAGATGCAGGACGTACTGGACTACTACTCGTCCGACGCCTGAGAAACCAAGGGGGCGGCCCGACCGCCCCCGCACCACGATACCATGACAAGGGAGAAGGGCAGGCTCAGGGCGGCTTTCTCGCGCGAGCCGGCCGACTCGGACAGGAGCGTCCCGTACTCCGGCGAGTGCATGGAGTACGACTACCGCAAGTACGTCGCCAGGAAGATCCTCTTCATCGTCCTGTGCGTGGTCGCGATGGTCGCCATCCTCGGGTACGCGGCGACGATCGGGTCCTCGGGAATCAGCGCGTTCGACGTGTACAGGGACATCTGGTACCACTTCGTGGACCCGTCGAAGGTCGACACCACTACGGACTGGATAGTCTTCACCAACCGCCTGCCCCGCATCCTGACCGGGCTCGTCGCGGGCATGTCGCTCGGGGTGACCGGCGCCGCCATGCAGAGCATGCTGAAGAACCCCCTGGCGGACCCGTACACCACCGGCATCTCGTCCGGCGCGTCCTTCGGGGCGACGCTGGCGATCGTCTGCGGGTTCAGCATCACGAGCATGACGGGATCCGGGGGACTGGTCATCACCGCCTTCGTGTTCGCGCTCATCCCGGCGGCCGTCATCATCCTGGTGTCCTCACTCAAGAGCACCTCGGCCGCCACGATGATCCTCGCCGGAATAGCCGTGATGTACCTGTTCAACGCGTGCACGACCATCATCCAGCTGAGCGCATCCGACGCCAGCCTCGCCGCCGTGTACAGGTGGACCATCGGCGACCTGAGCGACTCCACGTGGACGTCGTTCTACATCATCACCGGGTTCACCGTCGTCGGGTCGGCCATCCTGATGCTGATGTCGAAGAAGCTGAACATCCTCATCACCGGCGACAAGAACGCCACCGCGCTGGGCCTGAACGCCCACAAGCTGAGGATCTTCCTGCTGATCGTCGTCTCGCTAATGGCCGCGTCCGTGGTGTGCTACACCGGGATCATCGGGTTCATCGGCATCGTGGCGCCCCACATAGTGAGGCTGTTCATCGGCTCGGACAACAGGTACCTCATACCCGCGTCCGCCGCGTTCGGAGCTGTGCTCCTGATGATCGCCGACCTGATCTCGAGGGTCATCATCGCGCCCACGTTCCTGCCGGTCGGAGTGATAACCGCGTTCATCGGCTGCCCGATGTTCCTCTACCTGCTGATCAGGCAGAGGAGATCCATGTGGTGATACCGTGGAGATACAGCTGAAGAACCTGGAGTTCGGGTACGACCCGAAGACGCCGGTGCTCAAGGGCGTGTCGTTCGACTTCGACAGGCCCGAGTTCGTGTGCATCATGGGGCCCAACGGCGTGGGGAAGTCCACGCTGATCCACTGCATCAACAAGATCCTGAAGCCGACGGGCGGGGAGGTCCTGGTCGACGGCTACGACGTGACCGACATGAAGCTGAAGGACGTGGCCGAGAGGATCGGCTACGTCCCCGCCTCGAGCGAGGACTCCTTCCCCCTCACGGTGGTGGACACCGTGATGGTCGGGCTCCAGATAGACAGCGGGTTCGGCACGAGCAGGGAGGACCTGGAGAAGGTCTACGACGTGCTCCGCCTGATGCAGATCGAGCACCTGGCCATGCGCAACTTCGACGAGCTGTCCGCCGGTCAGCACCAGAAGGTCATGCTCGCGCGCGGTCTCGTGAGGTCCCCGCCGGTGGTCCTGCTGGACGAGCCCACGTCGAACCTCGACATAAGGCACCAGCTGGAGGTGACGAAGGTCCTGAGCCGCCTGCCCCGCGAGAAGGGGATGACGGTCATCATGATCAGCCACGACATCAATATCACGGCGAAGTTCGCCGACCGCATCCTGCTCCTGCACGACGGGGAGGTCTACGCCACGGGCACCCCGATGGAGGTACTCACCAAGGAGAACCTCCGCGTGGTGTACGGCGTCGACGCCGACATCATCGAGCGGGACGGAAGGCCGCACGTGATCCTCAACGACTCGGTCCCCGAGGACCGGGCCTGATAAAACCGGAGGGGGAGACCCCTCCATTCAGGATTCTTCCAGGTCCATCAGGGCCTCGGCCGCCTCCTCGATGCCGTTGTCGGCGGCCATCCTCAGCCACTTCCTGGCCTCGTCGGCGTCCTCCTTCACCCCGGTGCCCCCGAGGTAGCAGAACCCGACGGTGCCCATGGCCGTGGGGACCCCTTCCATGGCCGCCCTCAGGAACCATTCGAAGCCCTCCTCCGGGGACTCCTCCATCATGAGGTGCCCCAGGCGCTCCATGGCGAAGGCGTCGCCCATCTGGGCCCCGCGGAGGTACCACTCGGACGCGCGGGACAGGTCCACGGGCGTTCCCGTGCCGAACTCGAGGCACACGCCGGCGTGGAACATGGCGTTCACTGAGCCGCCGCGCGCGGCGGTGCGGTAGAGGCGGTAGGCCTTGGCCTCGTCCTTCGCGACGCCGAGCCCGTTCTCGTAGAGGTAGCCTAGGCTGGTCCTGGCCTCCTGGTCGCCCTGGTTCGCCGCCAGCGAGAAGAGCCTGGCGGCCTCCGCGTAGTCCTGGGGGACGGAGACGCCGTCCATGTACGCCAGCCCCGCGTAGAGCTGGGCCTCCGGGATCCCGTCCGCCGCGGCGGTGACGGCGAGGTGGGCCGCGCGCTCGTTGTCGATGCCCTCGTACTCGCCCTGCATGTACAGGCGGACCATCAGCGCCATGGCGTCGGTCTGCCCCATGTCCACGGCCTTCTCCAGCAGCCGGTACCCGCGCTCCTCGTCGGGCTCCACGTCCCATCCGAAGATGTAGGCCATCGCCAGCGCGTACACGCCGTCGGGCTCGTCCCTGGCGGCCATCTCGCGGACCTGGTCGATGCTGTACTCCGCCGTGCCGTCGGTCCCGTGGAAGATGAATCCCTGCTGCTCCTGATCGTCCATGCCGGGGCATGGCGGAGCTTCTAGAAAACAGGTCGCCGTCGCATGCGGACCAGGGCCTGCTCGCACTCCCTCCACGAGGGGTACGAGCGCTCCCATGCGCGGAACTCGGTGTCGTGGACCCTGCCTCCCGGGCGGTAGCCCTGGCGGAGGTGGAGGCACTCGTGGTAGACAACGAAGTCCACGAGCTCGTCGGGGACGTCCTCCGTGTCGAGGATCGACGAGACGCCGACGACGCGGAACATGGTGCTGCAGAACCCGAACCTCCTGTGGCTGTCCCTGCGGGTCCAGGAGAACATCGAGTTCTCTATGTCCGAGGCGTCCAGCAGCCCGGCGTCCATGAGGCGGTCAACCGAGTCCGGGAGGAACCTGGCGTCCCCGCGGTCGGTGCGCATCAGGTTCTTGCTCCTCCGGACGAAGACGGGCCTGCGGGACACGATGTACTCCGGCGTCGCGATGTACTCGGTGAAGCTCGCCGGGGGCTCCCACTTCCTTCCCAGCGCCCTGCGCACAATCATCTCTCCGAAGTCGGAGAGCACGTCTTCGGGCGCCCCCTCCAGGTAGTCCGATATCTGGACCGTGGCGACGCCGTCGCGGGCGGACCAGGCGTAGTAGAAGTCCTTCTTGGGGATGAACGAGGCGTCGACGCGCCCCACCATGCCGGAGCACCTGCCTGTCAGGAGCTCGGACAGAGCGGCGTCCATCCCTCCTCCTCGCGACGACGGCGTCCTTCTGCCTCTGGCGGCCCTGTATCGAGCGCTCGATGCGGACCGAGCGCCCGTTCTCGTCGCACCCGCACCACCACATCGCCGTCGAGTACGTGGACGGGGTGGGGGTGAACACCTGCACCTGCTCCGGGCTGATCCCCAGCGTGCCCCTGCAGAACGAGGAGAGCTCGGACATCTCGGCGTCGGTGCATCCCGGGTGCGCGGCTATGAAGTAGTACGTGAGGTACTCGTCCCTGCCCTGGCGGGCGCAGGACCCGTCGAACATGGACTTGAAGCGGACCAGCACATCCCTGCCGGGCTTGCCCATGAGCTGGAGCACGTTGTCGCAGACGTGCTCGGGCGCGATCTTCATCTGTCCGGACACGTGCCTCCGGACCAGCAGGTCCAGGTACTCGGGGCCGTGCGCCCGGTCGGCGACGATCATGTCGTGGCGGATCCCGGAGTTGACGAACACCTTGCGGACGCCGTCGACCTCCGATATCGAGTTCAGGAGCGAGATCTGCGCCGAGTGGTCGATGGGCATCCTGGGGCAGGGCTGTCCGACCAGGCACCTCCTGTCCTCGCAGCGGCCCTTCGACGCCTTCTTGGCGCACTCGATGCCGTACATGTTCGCCGTGGGCCCCCCGACGTCCTGTATCGTCCCGTTGAAGCCCTTCGCGGACGCCATGCGGCGCACCTCGCGTAGAACGGATGCCTCGGACCTGGAGACGACGGTCGTGCCCTGGTGGGCGGCTATGGCGCAGAATGAGCAGTCCCCGTAGCACCCGCGGTGCGTCGTCACCGAGTTCCTGACGGTCTCCATCGCTTTGACCTTGCCCTGCTTCGCGTAGTAGGGGTGGACGGCGTTCTCGAAATCGGACTCGTAGGCGGAGTCCAGCTCCTCCTGCGTCATGGCCCTCTGCGGCCTGTTCTGCACCAGCCACCTGTCCCCGTGGCGCTGGCAGAGGGGCTTGGCGGTCACCGGGTCGCAGTTGTGCCTGAACACGGAGAACGCCTTCATGAACTTGCGGCGCTCGTCCCTGCGGCTCACGTCCTCGTAGGAGGGGATCTCGACGCACCCGTCGGGCTTCTGCGACGATATCCAGCAGACCCCGCGGACCTCCCTCCAGTCCCTCCCGTCGCGGATGCGCTGGGCAATCTCGAGGTTGGAGAGCTCCCCCATCCCGTAGACCAGGCCGTCGGCCTTGGAGTCGAATAAAATCGACCGCCTGACGGAGTCGGACCAGAAGTCGTAGTGCGCTATCCTGCGGAGGCTGGCCTCTATCCCGCCGAGGATGATGGGCACGCCCTTGCAGTGCTTCTTGATCAGGTTGGTGTACGCTATGCACGCCCGGTCCGGGCGGCGGTCGTTGACCCCTCCGGGGGTGAAGTCGTCATCCTTGCGGAACTTGCGCGTCGGGGTGTAGTTCGCCACCATGGAGTCCACGCACCCGGCGGAGACGGACCAGAACAGGTTCGGCCTCCCCAGGCGGGTGATGTCGTCCCCCGTCGACACGTCGGGCTGCGCTATGATGCCGACGCGGAACCCGTGGTCGATCAGCCAGTGCCCCACGAGGGCGCTGCCGTTGTACGAGTTGTCCGTGTACGTGTCGCCGGACACGAGGATGACGTCGAGGGAGTCCCACCCGAGGCGGGAGACCTCCTCCGCGGTGGTCGGGATGAACATCCCGTCAGACCCTCATGACCATGACGTGGTCGTTCATCTCGAACCCGTTGCCGATGGGGGTGTCCACGGACTCGGCGATCTCGAAGCCCTCGTGCTCGTACACCGCGATCGCGCCGGAGTTGCCCCTGTTCACGGTCAGGTAGATGCAGTCCTTTCCCAGCGCCTTCGCGGTGTCCCTGAGGACGGCGAACACCTTCCCGGCCAGGCCCCTGTGCCTGAACTCTTCGAGGATGTAGATCTTGGATAGGAACAGTCCCCTGTCGTCCGGCGCGTATCCGCAGTACCCGGCCAGGCGGTTCCCGTCGCGGACCAGGAGGTACGTGTAGCCCTTGGACGAGACCTGCTCGGAGATAGCCTCGTAGCTCTGGTACTTCGCGAGCATGTAGTCGATCTGCTCCTTGGAGATCATATCGGCGAACGCCTCGTTCCAGACGGTGCTGGCCAGCGACGCTATGGCGCGCAGGGAGGCCTCGTCGGAGACCGGCTCGATCGTGACGCCGGACGCGGAGGCGCCCACCTCGCGGATGTACTCGCGGAGGCCGGGCTCGAAGTCGACGCCGTACTTCACGTCGGCGCCGGACCCGACGGTCCTGAGGATGCTGCTCACCGTCAGGTTCACGGCGGCCTCGACCGCCTGCGAGAGCGGCAGTCCCGACTCGCAGGCGCCCACGAGCGCCGACCCGAAGACGTCGCCGGTGCCGTGGAAGTAGCCGGGCACCTCGGGCCTCATGACCTCCCCGGACTCGCCGGTCTCGAAGTCCCTGTACACGGCGCCCACGGTGCCCTCCTCGAAGCTGATGCCGGTGAGGACGACCTTCTTGACGCCGAAGGCCCTGGCCTTCTCGATCATGGAGTCCACGTACTCGTGCGTGTACGGCCCGGGGACCCACTCCTCCCCGAGCATGAGGGACAGCTCGGTCAGGTTGGGCATGATGACGTCCGCCTTCTCGCAGAGCCTCCTCATCCCGGCCGGGAAGTCCGGCCCGAAGACGCTGTACAGCTTCCCCGCGTCGGCCATGACGGGGTCGACGTAGATCGTCGTGTCCTCGCGGGACAGGTCGTCGAAGAGCCTGCAGACGATGTCGATCTGCTCGAAGGACCCGAGGAATCCGGTGTAGAACGCGCGGAACCTCAGCCCGAGGGACATCCAGTGCTGGTCGATGGGCACCATGTCCTCAGTGAGGTCGCGGTAGGTGAACCCCTTGAAACCCCCCGTGTGCGTGGAGAGGACGGCGGTCGGCAGGACGGAGCACTCGAGCCCCACAGATGAGATGATGGGCAGGGCGACGGTGAGCGAGCACCTCCCGACGCACGATATGTCGTGGACTGCTAGTATCCTCTCTTGGTTCATGGCGGGCCAATCGGCATTAGGTATCTTAATTTGGCGCAGGCCACTGGACAAGCTTATACGGGCGGGAGCCAATCATCCGGGCGATGGAGAGAGCCGAGTCGCACCTCGAGGATTCGCTGAACGAGCTCAACGGCAGGGTCAACGCCCTGGAGGCGGCCGGACCCTCTGTGGAGCTCATGGAGGCCTACGTCAACCGCGGCGCGGTCCTCGCCATGATGGAGTACCGCCTGGCCGCCCTCGACGACCTGGATTCGGCGGGGGAGATCCTCTCCTCGCTGGACCCGGCATCTGTGGACGCCGGCACCTTCGTCAAGATACACACCACCCGCGCCGCCCTGGTGTTCGACCAGGGAGGGGACCCGGTGGAGGAGTACGCCATCGCCGCGACCCGCCTGCGGGAGCTCAGGGACGGGTCGCTGCACTTCGACAGGCGCGGCATCGTCAGGATGTGCATCTCCGCCTGCGAGAACCTCATCGACGCGGAGCACGGGGAGGACTGCGGGCCGTTCCTGGAGAGGGGCCTCGCCGCCGCCTCCGGCTCCGACCGCTGGTCCGAGAACAGGAGGATGGACCTCCAGTGCCTGGCCGCCGAGTCCGCCGACTCCGTGAACGACGTCCGGGGCGCCATGGAGTGGTACTCGGAGGCCATCGAGACCGGGACGCGGCTCATGGAGTCCGGGAGCCTGGACGACACCGAGTCCCTCGTGATGGCCCTGGTCCTCCGCGCTGGAGCCGAGGCGGACCTGGGGATGGAGGAGGTCGGCGTGACCGACCTCACCGTCGCGGTGCAGCTCCTGGAGGGCCTCCTGGAGGCCCACGGCCTGCCCGACAAGGAGCCCCTCATCGCCCTGCACCACGACCTGGCAGGCGCCCTGATGAAGATCGGCCGCGTGGAGGAGGCGGAGAAGCACCTCATCCGCGCCATGGAGATCGGCGTGGGCCAGTACGCCGGCGAGGTGGACATCGACGTGCACCTGCCCGACGGGTCGAGGCTGCGACGCGTACCCAATGGCTTTATCGCAAATCGCCATTCACCGTCATGAACGACGGGAGCGGCATCCTCCGCCCGCAGGACAGGGAGGAGATCGGCACGTACATCCGCGAGGACGGGGGCGACTACGCCGGCCTGCTGGAATGCCTCGGGCGCATCGCCTCCGAGGGGGCGGCCGAGGGCCGCTTCTCCGAATCCGACCCCCGGAACGACCTGGAGTTCGCCCTCCTGGTCGGCTTCGCCTGCAACAACATGGACGACTACGAGCACTTCTGCACCGCCGTCGACTGGCTGTCCGGCGTGGAGCACCTCGCGTCCGGGTGCGGCGTGTGGTACTACCGCTACGCCAACGCCCTCCTGTACACCGGAAAGCCCCGCCTCGCACTCGAGTACCTGCTCCGCGGAGTGGACGAGGAGCCGGACTACCCCTGGTGCTGGCTGACGCTGGGCCGCCTCAAGGCGCACTTCGGCGACGCCGACGGCGCCACGGAGGCCGCGTTCCGCGGCCTGGAGCTGTGCCCGGCGGACCCGGAGTTCCTCCAGCTGGTCAAGGACGCCAAGGGCGGCGCGTCCCTGGAGGAGATGGAGCTGGGCCCCGTCCCCGGCATGGAGGAGGGGATCTTCGGCGCCGGGCTCCTCGCGTTCTGGAGCGACGACCCCGAGATCTCCAGGAGGGGCGAGGCGATCCTGGGCATGGCCGCCGATCCGGCGGGGCTTGCCCGCGCCAAGGATGCCATATCCCCGACCGGATGGATCCCGGACCACCCCTACTGCACCTTCATCATGGAGCGCGGCGGCAGGCGCATCCTCGTGACGCTGGCCATGAACGAGGCGTTCCTGTCCAACATCCCGGCCGACCGTGTCCCCGGGGTACTCGAGGCCCTTCCGGCCATGGAGGCCGCGGCAAGGGCATCGATCGAGGCGACAGAGGGTCGCGAGGTCTTCGCCGTCACCGTCGACCGCAGGATGGGATGCACCATCAGCTTCGGGACCTTCGGGGACGAGCAGCC
Organism: Thermoplasmata archaeon; assembly: GCA_030539515.1. Lineage (GTDB taxonomy): Archaea > Thermoplasmatota > Thermoplasmata > Methanomassiliicoccales > Methanomethylophilaceae > Methanoprimaticola. Next base: position 12,620 of record JAUNXZ010000013.1, on the reverse strand, counting down.
CGTCATCGCCTACTTCGACGACGAGCACAACCTGGTCAGGCCCAACACCGTCGGCGGGCCCTTCGTCGCCATCGTGCTGATGAACGGCGACCCCTTCGACCCCGAGGACCTCAAGCGCGGCCTCGAGTCATGGGGCCTCGGCTCCGCGGAGTCCTTCGAGGACGGGAACCTGGTCTTCGACGTCGGGGGGCACCTGGCCGCCTTCAGCCTGATCCGCGGGCCGGTCCCCGACGGGGAGGCCCAGGAGAACGCGGCGAACAACTACATGTGGCCAGAGGCGGTGGATGTCGCCAGGGCCCACAGGGAGCACATGCTCATCGCGCTGGTCAACCACGGCGGGTTCCCCGTCGACGCGGCCCTCATCCACACCAGGATGGTCGCCGCCGTCTGCGGTCTGCCCTGCGCCACCGGCGTCTACTTCCAGGGCACCGTGGTGAGCCCGGAGAGCTACGTGGCGGAAGCCGGCGGCATAAGGGACGGCTCGTACCTCCCGATAGACGACTGGGTGTGGATCGGCCTGTACAGGACCGAGGACGGCGGCATCAACGCCTACACCCGCGGGATGTCCGTCTTCGCCAGGGACGAGATCGAGGTCATAGGCGCCAGGGACGATCCGGAGAGGATCCGCGCGTTCCTCTACGACGTGGTCTCCATCGTGCTGGACAACGACCTGGTCCTCGGCGAGGACGACATGATCGGATACGAGGGCGACAGGGCGCTCTCGGTCACCGTGTCCCCGGGCGTGTCCATCGACGAGACCACCGTGAAGATCGAGTACCCCGGCCCCCCGGAGGACCGTCCGAGCAGTTGAAATAAGAAAGGCGCCTGGACGGGTGCATGCTCTTCAGGAGGAAGGAACAGGAGCCCCGGGACACCGTCTGCCTCGTGTGCGGGAAGAGGGAGGGCGTCGCGAAGATCTCCGGCGGCATGGTCTGCCGCTACTGCGTGCCCGTGAACGCCACGTTCGACAACCCCACCGCCGAGGAGGTCGCCAAGCTCCACGTGGCCGACCCCGAGCTGTCCGCCAGGATCGACGCGTTCACGGAGACGGAGGCGTTCGCCGACCTGAGGTTCGACGACGGCAACCGCCTGTTCTTCAAGGGCCCCTGGCCCAGCTACTGCATCCCCGTCCTCTCGTACTCCGAGATCGCCGGGTACAGGGTGGTCGTCGACGGGAACCCGCTCGCGTTCAACTCCGTGAACGGCCAGAGGGCGCTTTTCAAGGTGTCCACCGACGAGTACGTCAGGAAGGCCAGCAAGGAGATCGACAGCATCGTCCTCGAGCTGGACTCGTCAAGGACCAACGTCCGCTTCCTCCCCTACGAGATCCGCGGCAGGAGGAACCGCGTAGAGGAGTCCCGCGAGGGATGCCTCAGGTTCGCCATCGACGTCTCGAGGAAGCTCGACCGGATAATCGAGGAGAACATCATGTCCCCCTCATCCAAGACCGATAATAATCAATCGGATTAAGCTACAAGCTTGATTAGTAAAGGACTGTTTCGGATGATATACGACTCCGAGGACCTGGCCGTCCTGAACCGCGTGGTCCTGAGGAAGGGATGCGAGACCGCCATGGTCACCTTCAACCCGTCCCTCGACGAGGGCAGGAGGCGCCTCATGGTGGACATGCTCGCCCGCCAGATAGCTGTCGCCAGGACCCTGTCCATGATCGGCGCCAACGATCTGGAGGACCTCGCCGCGCAGATCCCCGTCCTCGAGGAGAACATCGCACTCATCCGGCTGGACGCGATGGAGGACTACCTCTCCGCCCTGGGCGAGAGGGACGCCGAGGACGAGGCGCACCTCCTCTGGATGACGGAGGAGTTCCGCCGCCAGCTGCCCCTGCTGAAGGAGGCTGCGGTCCTGGCCGAGGAGGGGTCCTGCGGGCTGTCCGAGAGGGACCTCAGGCTCATACTCTCGGTCCGTGACTCCTTCGAGATCATGGCCGAGAGGTTCGAGGGACAGGACCCGGAGGTCCTCGACGGGGCCGACGGCTACGCGCACGCGATGCTAGATCTCTGCTCCGCGCTGCTCAGGATTCTCGCGTTGAAGGGCGTGTCGAGCGGCGAGCTCTCGGGTATCGTGATGGAACTTGACCGCGTGGACGGGGACTCGTTCCGCCTTCTGGCGAGGGGTGTGCTCGGACCTCAGCAGACCGAGGACATATCCTCGTTCGAGATGCGCATCGGCAGGTACGTCGCCGCGCTCTACGCCCGGTGCATCGTGAACTCCACGACCCCGGGGATGGCTCTTGTTTCCGACATCCCGGACCGCTTCCGAGGCATCCGATATTTAATGGATTGCCCCCGATCGCAGATGAGGTGCAGCTTGTCCAGAAGTTCATGAGATGCCTCAGATTATGGATGGAAGTATTATCCACTCTATCCATCCAATATGCATCCCTTTCAAATACCCTCGGCGCGAATCATTTCCCGATGAGCGAAATAGACACCGCCCAGTCGTTCACGAGGTCCGAGCTCGAGGTTGTCCCCGAAGGGGAGTACCTCTCCAACGACCGCCGTGACATCCTTGAGAGCATCAGGGACATGAAGCAGGCGAAGATACGCGCGTTCCAGAACGCCGCATCCGCGGGAAGTGTGGCCGACGATGTCTGTCTCGGCATCACGGGGACGCTGATGACCGACGTGGCCATCTGCGATGCCCTGATATCCGCAGACTTCGGAAACGAGGCAAGCGTGAGCTGCGCGCTCAACCTGGTGAGATCCATAATTACCGGATCGCCTGAGCCCGGATCCCAGGAAGAGTACACGAAGAGTCTGACGGACAACGAGGCATCCATGGAGCTGTACTACTCGAAGGTTATAGAGGCGGTGCAGGCCAGGATGAGGAGTTGAAGTCGCCGCAAAACTCTTTTTGACATTCATAAACATCCGCGGTGATCCACGCGGTGCCCTTAAGCACACATAAACGTTTTCAGCTGTTGTTTTTCAAACGCTTTAAAAAATCCCCGTGCGACGGCACGGGGTGCCTTTAGCCATTCATTATTAGAATCCGTTGCAATCACCTCTCCATGTGGGATGCACAGGCAGTCGCGCGTGTCCGGGACAGGAAGCTCAACGAGATCATGGTCTTCGCCTCGCTGGCGAAGATAGACAGGTCCAACCTCGACGAGTACATCGACATCATCGTGTCGCTCGGCGACGACGTGGACGCCTGCGACATCCTCCTCGACACCGACGGCGCCGCCGAGATCGAGCTCGACCCAATCGAGTCGGAGCTGTACACGTCCCGCCTGTCCGACGCGGAGCGCGCCGACGAGGACATCTTCAACTCCCTCAGGTCCGAGCCCCCTGCTGACGCACCTCCCGCCGACATCCAGCAGTACGTCCGCGATCTCCTCGCAGACGCGGTGCAGTCTCTCCGTTCCGACGACAGCCGCTCGGAGCAGGCCGCCGAGGCCCTGGAGTCCGTGAAGGAGGAACTCGCCGGCTGCCGCAGGCGCGTGGAGCAGCTCTCCCAGGACCTGGAGTACTCCCGCAACGAGGCCGCATCCCTGGAGGAGGAGCTCGCCGAGCTCAAGGAGGAGCGGAAGAAGCTCGCCGCCCAGGTGGACGAGCTCAGATCCTCCGAGGCCAGGCTGAAGATCGACCTGAACCTGGCGGAGCAGAAGGTTTCCGTCCTCGAGCCGGCTTACGCCGAGGCCCTCGAGAAGCTGAAATCCTCCGAGGCAAAGCCCGAGCCGGAACCGGAGCCCGAACCCGCCGCAGCCCCCGCGGAAGAGCCCGCGGATGGCTACGCGGGGAAGTTCCTCAGCAGGGAGAGCATCGACACCATCCGCAGGGTGAAGGCCATGAAGGACTCCAAGATCGACGAGGCCCTGGAGGCGTGCTCCCGCAGAGAGCTCGACATGGACGTCTGCGACGGCATCGTATCCTTCCTCAAGACGGACGTCGGGATATGCGACGCTCTGCTCGGCATCGACTTCACCGACAGGTCGAGCGTCGTCGCCGGGTTCAGGAAGATCGTGGAGGTCGTGCAGTCCTCCGAGGACCCGCAGCACCAGGATGAGTACGTACAGTCACTCACGCAGGACGAGGCCTCCCTCGAGTACTCCTACTCGCAGGTGGTCAACAGCCTGCAGGGCATGATGATGTACATGAAGGACGAGCTCGTCGAGTGATGCCTTCCATCCAAACTTCTTCACTTTTTTCCATACTTGATATTAATAAAGCTGATAACTAAACCAGATGAATTATTCAAGTATACGGACCGAGTGGAATTTGGAAGGATGGAAGAGCTAATAAAATAAAGCAGATAACTTAACTCGATTGATTAATCTCAAATCAGCAAAAACATGAGGATTTAGGGCAATTCCATCGGGTTTCGGACCGGTTTCGGGCATTTGCCGAAAAATGTTCGATTCCGGGGCAAAACCCGAAAATTCGTCGATTTTAAGGCACTCTCTTGTCCACGACGGCCTCCCGAATGTGACCTTGGGATCCCGGAAAATGAGCAAAAAGGGTAGGGTAAACGTGCTCGAAAACGGGTCCGGAGAAGGGTCCGTTTCGGGGCCCTCGAAAATGCGAGGATCGGGGGCAAAATCAACGGTTTCTACTCGATTTCTTCAAACCCGATATTTCATCATGATTATTTTACGAAATTATGATTTTCTAAATATATTGTAATTAATCAATTAAGTAAAGCAATTAACTAAATTAATTCAATCCTTGCTTCACACTTCGAATTTTCTAGTATCGAATGTAACAAATCTCTAAATCGAGGGCAGACGATATTTTACGATCCATTCTTCACAATACTTTATAAATTAATCTGATAGCTTAATCAGATAGAATAATTCCATGTTAATTAAAAATCATCATTTTGGAGAACTGGATGGACATAATCTCTTTACTCATTATTCCGAATCGAACAGGAGCCGTGTGCAATCATTCACTATTGAAAATTGAATGATTGAAATTAATTAAGTTAATAACTTAACTCATTTAATTAGTTTTAATTAGAGATTGAAATAGGCCAAAGTATTTCCGAGAATCCAGGAAAAACTCCTCTGATAAGCAACAGTATTTCCGAAATTCCAGGAAATTCAAAGCTCGACGGAGTAGATCATCATGAGGAGGTCCTCGTTGGCCAGCCTCACGGGCCTCTCTGCCAGACGAACGGCGCCGGAGGACTCGTAGAACCCGTAGCCGCAGTCGTCGTCTGTGAACAGGAAGATCTCCCGGCATCCCCTGGAGCGGAACTCGTCGAGCGCGAGATTGTAGAGCTTCCTCCCGATCCCCCTGCCCCTCGCATCCCCGGAGACTATGAGGAGCACCAGCTCCCCGTCGAAGCCGCGGCCGGCGGACTTCAGCAGCTCGGCGTCCGTGGAGTCGAGGATGCGCATGTCGGACATCGCATCCTCGTATCCGGGCCTGCCCCTCATCGAGAGGACCGTGCGCATCATCCTTAGCGGATGGCGCGGGAACGAGAACGTATGGACGATGCGGCCCACGACGCATCCCAGAACCGCTCCGTCCTCCTCGAGGACGTAAGAGAAATCGCCCCTGTCGACGCACTGCGACGTGTATAGATACGAAGCTTCCTCGCCGATCTCGCCGTAGGTGTCCATCTCCCACACGTCCCGGACCATGGCCTGGACCGCGGGGAGGTCGGAATCCTCCATGGGGCGGATCATCTGAGGGACTTCCTCCAGACGCGCGAGGCAACCGAGGGCATGTGGCGGCACATGAAGACCTGGAGCCTGTTGTAGGGTCCGCAGACGGACCTCTTCCTCCCCCTGTGCAGGTCGCGCATGGCGTCCTCGACCACACGCTCCGGGGTGACGGTGTGCTTGAACACCTTCTCCGGAACGGCGTCGGAGGCCTGGGAAAGCGAGATGAACTCGGTGCCGACCCATCCGGGGGACACCTCGAGGACGGCGATGCCGGTGCCGTCGAGCTCCTGCCTCAGGCCGTCGCAGAACGCCTTCACGAACGCCTTGCTCGCGGAGTACACGTTCAGCTCGGCGAGGGGCATGTAGGCGGATGCGGAGCACACCTCGATGATCGAGGCCCCGCTCCTCATGTACGGGATGCACCCGCGGGTGATGTCCACCAGCGCGGAGACGTTGAGGCCGACCATAGAGCGGGTGTCCTCCGCAGACACCTCCCAGGTCTTCCCGAACCTCCCTAGCCCGGCGCAGTTCACCAGGTACCTGATGTCGGGCTTCTCCTCCTCGACCATGGCGAGGAGGGCGTCGACCCCCTCGTGGGTGGACAGGTCGAGCGGGATGATGCGGGAGGGGGACTCCAGTGAGAACGCGGTCTCGTCGAGCCTGTCGGCCCTGCGCGCGACCAGCCATATGCACTCGAGGCCCTCCCAGTCGAGCGACCGGCAGAACTCCGCCCCCATTCCGGAGGAGGCGCCGGTCACTATCGCGATCCCGGCCATCAGACCATCGCGGACGCCGCGACGACGACGCAGACGAGCACCATGATGAGAACCATGCCGTAGGCGAGGATCTTGGTTCTGACCTCTTTCTTCATGCCCTCGGCATCGGCAACGGGATAATAAACTTTCAGAAGGGGGAGTAAGGGGGTTTGTCCCCCGGATGGGGGTAAGGGGTTTCCAGGATCCTCAGTAGCAGCGGATGTGCTCGTCGGCCAGCGCGAACGCGAGGTACAGGTTCAGCGCGAAGTTCAGGATGGCCGCGATTCCGAGGAACAGCCAGGACCAGGCCTCTCCGGTCTCCACGACGCAGCCGTTGGCGAAGAACACCAGCGCGGTGGTCAGCAGGATGAACGTGAGGGTCTTCAGGGTCTTGGCGCGGTAGGACCAGATCAGGCACACCAGGTAGATCAGGCCCAGGGTGATGCTGATGAACAGGTCGCCGCCGTCGTATCCGGCGTAGAAGACGCCCAGGGCGACGAGGCCGAACACGATGAACCCGAAGTTGCTGTTGGCCTTGTACGAGAAGTACGAGGCGAGCAGGATCATGATTCCGCCGAGCATCAGGAGCTTCGACACGTGGCCCATGATCTCGTTGTCGTACTCCATGAAATTCAGGAAACCCGCGAGTGCGAGCGGGAGCGACACCAGAGCGACGAAGAACAGTCCGAAGGCTGTCGGGTCGATGGTTTTGCATTCGTCTGACATTTGTTTTCCTCCTATGGGTCTTGGGAACCCATCCATTGATTCGCGTTTCTAACTATATAATAGGATAGGTCGGTTGGACGTGTTGTCAGATGCATCCAGCACTGTCTGGGAATGCAACGGGACGCGATTGTCCATATATGGAATAAAATGGATAAACATTATATACAAATGGTTAGAGGTAGCCCGCGTACCCGTCGCCGGCGGGGACCAGGCGGACCTCCCTGCGCGACGGATCCCTCACGCGGGAGGCCATGAGCTCCTGGACGGAGTTGAACTCCTCCGGGGTGACGGCGGTCTGGGCGTCGTGCCTTATGAGCAGGTCCTCCCACCTCATGTACCCGGCGTAGACCGGGTTGTGGAGGATGTTCCCAAGGTTCCTGCGGTTCCAGGGGTTGCCCCTCCTCGTCGGTATCCCCTCGAGGTTGAGCCTGTAGCATATCTGGTCGACCGTGGAGCCCTCGGAGTACTCCTCGAACATCCTGCGGACGACGGAGAGCTCGTAGGTGTCCTCGACGAGGGATCCCGATTCGAGGGAGTACCCGTACGGCGGCGTGAACCCCATGGTGCGCTTGCCGTCGACCTCGGGACCGAGGGTCTCGGCCTTCTCGCGCATGCCCATGTGGGTCCTCTCGCCGATCTGCTCGCTCTCCAGCTGGGCCAGGCGCTGTATCATGTCGACGACGAACCTCCCCAGGGCGTTGGTTGTGTCCAATGCCTCGGACGAAGAGACGAACATCTTGCCGTGGCGGTCCAGCTGGTCCATCATGGCCATGAAGTTCCGGCTGTTCCTGTGGATACGGTCCATCTTGATGACGACGACCACATCCCATTGGTCCATCTCCGCCATCATGCGGCGGTACGCCGGGCGCTTGTCGTTCCTGCCGGAGAACCCGTCGTCCTCGTATATCCCGGCGACATCCCAGCCCTCGACGATGCACCAATCCTGCAGCATCTCCTTCTGGGCCTCGATGGAGTAGCCCTCCGCGGCCTGCTCCTCGGTGGAGACCCTCACGTAGATGGCCGCGCGCATCGGCTCAGTTCCACGGGGCCGTTGACCTTCTCGTACACCGCCAGGTCCACTATGGGCTCCTGCTCGCCCCTGCGCACGATGCCGTTCCAGTCCTGGTATCCGGCGTAGAGCGGGTTGTGGAGGATGTTGCAGACGGACTGCCTGTTCCACCTGCCGCCCTTCTTGGCGGGGACCTGTGCGTCGTTCAAAAAGCCGGCGATGTCCTCCATGGTGGAGCCGCGGACGTACATGTTGTAGATCGCGCGGACGGTGTGCGCCTCGTCCTTGACGACGCGTAACCCCTCCTCGGTGTACACGTACCCGTACGGATGCCCGGAGCCGAGGTGGCCGGTGCCGTTGCGGGCCTTGAACTCCATGCCCATGTAGGTCCTCTCGCCGATCTGCTCGCTCTCCAGCTGCGCTATCCTCTGCATGATGTCCATCACGAACCGCCCCATGGCGGTGGTGGTGTCGAACTTCTCCTGGACGCTGTTGAACTCCTTCCCCATCTCGCGGAGGTCGTCCATCATGCGGGTGAAGTTCACACTGTTCCTGTGGATACGGTCCATCTTCAGGACCAGAAGGACATCCCACTGGTCCGACTCGGACATCATCCTCGTGTACTCCGGACGGCGGATGTTCCTTCCGGAGAAACCCTCGTCCCTGTACTCGCCCGCGACCTCCCAGCCGCGTACCCTGCAGTAGGCCTCCAGCCTCTTGATCTGCGCGTCGAGGGAGAATCCCTCGACTGCCTGATCCTCGGTCGAGACCCTGGCGTAAAGCGCAGCACGCATCGTGCATCCCGTGTTCCGCATCGTTCGGAACGTATTTAAAATAAAGGTTGTAGCTAAACAAAGGCGTCATCGAACGTTCTTCCGGAGTCTTCCGGAGGCGCATCCTTCGGGTCCAGCCAGAGGGTTCCTGGAAAGTGCCATAAACAACCGCCGGTTAGTCCCGGGGATACGATGAACGGTTCGACCAAGAAGGTTGCGGCGGTCGCGGTCGTCGCCGCGGTAGTGATCGTGGCGGCGGCCGCGGTCATGCTGAACAACAACGGCAGCCACGACAGCGGCAACGGCGTTACGGTCACCTGGACCGACGACGAGAAGCTGTTCTACATCGACGTGGACTTCGACTACAAGTTCGACGAGTACCTCACCACCGGATCCAAGACGATGGCCGACTTCTACACCTACCTCGAGAACAACGTCACCAACGGCACGAAGATCACCGGGGCCTCCGGAAACACCGGATGCTCCACGTTCACGGCCACCGACGAGGACGGCGACCTGCTGATGGCCAGGAACTTCGACTTCAGGGACTGCAAGGCCGCCGTTGTCCACACGGACCCGGAGGACGGGTACGAGTCGCTCTCCATCGTCGACCTGACCATGTTCTCCTACACATCCGGCGACACGCCGACGACGCTCACCGGCAACGACGCCCTCCGCGCGGTGGCGTACATCCCCCTGGACGGTGTCAACGAGATGGGCGTCAGCGTCTCCATCAACTCGGTGAACAACGCCGCCTACGGGAGCATGGACAACGGGAAGACGGCCATCTTCATGACCTCCGCCCTGCGCCTGATCCTCGACAACGCCGCGACCACGGAGGAGGCCGTGGACCTCATCATGGACTACGACCTCATCATGACCCACTTCCACATAATGATCAGCGACGCCTCCGGCAACTCCGTGGCTGTGGAGGTTAACGGCAACGACTACTACGTCACCGAGACGCCCCTCCTGACGAACCACTACGTGTCCGCCGACCTCAAGGACGTGCTCAAGGTCAACGAGAGCAGCCAGAACCGCTACGACACGATCCAGACCACCCTGACGTCCACCGGCGGGGTCATGAGCACCGGCGAGTGCATGGACCTCCTGGAGACCGTCCTGCAGGACGAGGGCATCAGCCACCAGACCAAGTGGTCCGTGGTCTACAACAAGACCGAGGGCACCATGACCCTGTGCCTCCTGATGGACTACGCGACCGAGTACTCCTTCTCCCTATCATCCTCGGATGCCGGCGATACCGCGACCACCACTGCGGGCGCGCTGGTCGCCTGCGAGGCCTGAGGGGCCGCCCCCGCCGGGATGGCGGGGGCAAAAACCATTCACTATCTTTTGTAGTTTTATTCTATAATAATTAAGCTTACAACTTAATTAATTCTAAATTTTCCGATAATTGAAAATGCAGCGCTAACCCACACCGATGGTTTTATATCTGCCATCGTTATCTGATTCTCTGGTGATTCAAGATGGCAACACAGTCATTTTACGAAGACCTGGTTCTGGACACTCCCGAAGCTGTTGCCAGGTTAGAGGCTGTGCTCGATGAGGCTGATCGCAACGGACCTCGCGTGATACACGCCCAGGGAGTCACCAATGACCCGAAAATCATCGACGCAATCATCAGAGCGTACATCCAGAGAAGAGACAAGGAAGTATGATGTCGTATCGCTGGCATCCATGCTAAAACGCTCTCCTGAGGATGTCATTCAGGGATTGTTTGACGAGTTTTCCTGTTCGAGGAATCCGGAAGTCGAATCCTATCTCCACCACAGTGCGATAATGATGGAGAAAAAGGATCTTTCCAGGACGTACCTGGTGTTCGATGCTGAATCAGGGATGCTCATCGGCTTCTTCTCCCTCGGAATAAGGTGCATGACTGTCGACCCGAAGAACAAATCGATCTCCGAGAGCTTTCGCAAGAGGATGAATGTGGATTCGGACACAAGCGTGGCTCAGGCTTACCTTCTGGGGCAGCTGGCAAGAAACGACGGCTCCCCCAAAGGGTATGGGAAAGAGATGGTCGATGAGGCGCTCGAAGTAATGCATCAATGCAAGGAGAGGGTCGGGTGCAGACTGGTCAGAGTGGATTGCGATGATGATCTCATCCCGTACTACGAGAGCCTCGGCTTCACCCTGGTGGTGAGGAACGGTCCAAAGAACCTCTGTCAGATGGTGACGGTCATCTGAACAAACGCCCCCTCGGGGGGCTTTCCCTGAAATAGCGAGGTATCGTCTCATTGCAATACCTGGACTGCGTAACGTGTGGTCCGATGGAATGCTCTGAGTGGATTGAAACTACGAGGGCATTTACATCAACACTGCCGAAGCTTCCATCCAGGTAGGTCGACAGGGCATGATTGTTTGAAGAAGAAATAACGGGGTGGAAGGGTGGGGCCCGAAGGCCCCTTGAGTTTTAGGGGATCACATCCCGGGCATTCCGCCCATGCCCTGGGGAGGCGTGGGGGGAGCCCTGCGGGACGCGATGACGTCGTCGATCCTGAGGATCATGTTGGCGACCTCCTGGGCGGAGTTGATTGCCTGCACCTTGACCCTGAGGGGCTCGAGGACGTTCCTGGCCTGCATGTCGACTGCCTCGCCGCTGTCGAGGTCCAGTCCGAAGTACTTGGCCTTGGCGGCCTTCTTCTCGTGGGCGTTCTTCAGCTTGATGATGCTGTCGATGGGGTCGATACCGGCGTTCTCGGCGAGGGTCCAGGGGATGATCTCCATGGCCTTGGCGAACTTCTCGATGGCGAGCTGCTCCCTTCCTCCGACGGAGGCGGCGAAGTCGTCCAGCCTGAGCTCGAGCTCGATCTCGGGGGCTCCGGCTCCGGCGACGACCTTCCCGTCCTCGATGGCGACGCCGACCACGCGGATGGCGTCGTTCAGGGCCCTCTCGACCTCCTCGAGCACGTGCTCGGTTCCGCCGCGCACGAAGATGGTGATGGCCTTGGGGTTCTTGCAGCCGGTGATGAACGCCATTCCGTCCTCTCCGACCTGCTTCTCGTCGACCGCTCCGGCGGTTCCGAGGTCGGCCTTGGTGAGCTCCATGACGTTTCCGACGATGTTGGCTCCGGTGGCCTTGGCGATGGCCTCGAGGTCGGACTCCTTGAGCCTCCTGTATCCGAGGATGCCGTTCTTGGCGAGGTAGTGCTGGACCAGCTCGTCGACTCCCTTCTGGCAGAAGACGACGTTGGCTCCGGCGGCCTTGATCTTGTCGACCATGGCCTTCATGGTGTTCTCCTCCTCGGCGAGGAAGGAGGACATCATTGTGGGGTCGGTGATCTGGATCTGGGCGTCGAACTCGGTCTTCTTGACCTCGAGGGGGCAGGAGAACAGGGCGATCTTGGCCTTCTCGACGTGGGTGGGCATCCTGGAGTGGACCTTCTCCTTGTCGATGACGACTCCCTGCACGAGGTAGGTCTCGCCGATGACTCCTCCGATCTTCCTCTGGATGCGGATGTTCTTGGTGTCGACCTTCCCGTCCTCCTCGACGGACTTGCACGCCTTGACGACGATGTCGGCGAGCACATCCTCTTCCTCTCCGACGGACTTGCCGATGAGGGCGGTGTGCGCGACGTTCTTCAGGACCTTGTCGCTCTTGGCGTCGATGGCGATGTCGTTGAGGATCTCGACGGCCTTGTCGGCGGCCATCTTGAATCCGTTGGTGATGACGGTGGGGTGGACGTTGGCGTCGATCAGGG
>JAUNXZ010000108.1 GCA_030539515.1 Thermoplasmata archaeon | reverse complement strand
TCTGCTCGACGTTGATGTCCTCCCTGACGACGACGGTGGCGTTGATGTGGCCGTACGCGGCCGTCATGTCCTTGATCGTCTCCACGTCGATCTTGGTGAGCTTCAGGGTTGGCTTCACGAGGATCCCGCCGTGGTCCGACGAGGTGATGACCACGTCGGGCTTCTTCTGGTTCAGGCGGATGCCCGCGTTGTAGAGCTCCCTGAACAGGACGTCCATCTTGGGGTTGAACACGTCGCACACCAGGAGGATCACGTCAGCGGACCTGGCCGCGGCGATGACCTCCCTCCCGCGGCCCTTGCCGCGCGAGGCGTCCTTGATCAGACCCGGCATGTCCAGGATCTGGATCTTGGCGTGGTTGTACTCCATGATCCCGGGGACGACGTCGAGGGTGGTGAAGTGGTACGCGCCGACCTCGGACTTGGCCCCGGTCAGCTGGTTGAGGAGCGTGGACTTACCGACGGACGGGAAACCGACCAGCGCCACGGTGGCGTTGCCGGCCTTCTTGACGTAGAACCCCTTGGTCGGTCCCTTGGAGGAGCGGCGCTTCTCCTCCTCCATGGCGAGCTTGGCTATCTTCGCCTTCAGCTTGCCTATGTGGGCCTCGGTGGCCTTGTTGTACTTGGTCTTGGAGATCTCGTTCTCCAATTCCTGTATCTGCTCCTCGATGGTCGCCATTCCGCTCCGCCATAACCCAGATTCGTATTTGCGCTTTACTGATTGCCGCGCGCTCTGTAGGCGTCGGCGTAGGCCTTGGCGGCCCTCTCCACGTCCTCCCTGGCATCCTCGAAGGACCTTCCGGCGACGGCCCTCAGCGCGTCCGCGCCGAGTCCTCCGATGGATCCGATGCCGTACGCGGTCCAGAACGCCTCGGCCTCGTCCAGGGCCTCGTCGCCCATCTCCTCCAGGGCGGCGTCCATGGCGTCCATCAGGCACGAGGCGGCCTCCGCCATGGCGTCGATGTCGGCGTGCTCGCCCTCGACGTCCTTCGCGCGCATCCAGAACTCCTCCGCGAGGGCGCCCTGGTTGCAGATGGACGGCTCGGTCTCCATGTAGTCGCACAGGAGGGCGTACTCGGTGCAGAGCACCGCGTGCATCCCGTCGGAGTCCATGATCCCGGCGCAGGCCTCGTGCATGGCGTTGAAGATGCCCTCGACGAGGACCTGCGGGGTGGTGTCCTCCGCCCCGTCCACGACGAGCAGGGGGGCGATGTCCAGGAGCCCTCCGGAGTACGGCTCGTTGCTCAGCACCCCCTCCAGTATCCAGCGGGCCGCGGCGGCGGCCATGGCGTCCTTGAGGCCGTTGGCCTCCTCGGGCGTCCTGCCCTCGAGGACCCCGGCGAAGGCCTCGGCGGCGCCCTTCGCGTCCCCAGACATCAGGAGGTCCGCGGCCTCCGCCACCTCGCCGGCCATGGGGCTCTCCTCCGGCTCCTCGCACTCGATCAGGAACCTCAGCGTCGTCTCCATCATGGCGTCGAGGGGCTCGTCGAAGTCCTTCTCGGACAGGGGGTCCCCGCAGTACATGCAGTAGGACGTCGCGCCGACCTCGTCGGCGAGGGTCCTGCGCCCGCACCCGGGGCACCTGAAGATGGAGAATGTCATGCCGTGCCCATAGGGGAACCCGTATTTTAAAGGGGGATACGCGGGAGGTCCCGCGCATATGGCGTGCCTGCGCGCGCAAAGGATTAATTAATGGCTGGTATGCGAACCCCGATGACAATCAACGCGGAGGGCGGAAGCTCCATCCTGGGCGGTTTCCGGGACGATTTCAAGGCCCTCTCAACCAAGCAGATCATCGCGATCATCGCGGCGATAGCGCTCTCGCTCATCCTCGTGGTCTTGGGGCTGGGGAGGTCGTGCCTCGGGTTCCTCATCATCGCGGTGATCCTGTACATGATCCCGCACATGATGGGTGTGATGTCCGCGAAGGTGAAGGCGGTCGTCGGCGTGGTCTTCGTGGTCTTCGCGATCCTCGTGGGCACGTTCGCCTACAGCACGGACATCTCGGACCAGACCGATATCAGCAACGGGAACGCCATAGCCAACGAGGCCATCACCTACGACGAGTCCACGGGCACGTACTACCTGACATTCAGCGTCAACCCCGTCGCCGCGGGGATCGCCACGGACAGCGAGGGCGCCATCAGCGAGAGCTGGGGCGTCCGCGTCGGATACGGGGAGACGTCGCGGCTGTCGTTCGGTGCGATCACCGCCACGACGGGCGGCACGACGCTGTCCTACATGTCCACGGACGCGGTGTCCGTGTCCGACGGATGGTACACGTTCAAGGTGGAGCTGACGAACATGCACCAGGGCGTCATAGAGTACCTGGAGTTCACGGTCGACAGGGTCTCCGACAGCGGTACCCGCACCCTGCTCGAGAACGGCAAGATGTCCTACGACACGGGGATCTCGTCCGGCGACTGCCGCATGCTGATGCTCAGGGGCTCCGCCGTGACCGCCGCCCAGATCGCGCTGCTGTTCTTCATCATCCTCGGCTTCGCCACCGTGATGAGGAGGAGCGCCACCAAGTCCCGCGAGAAGATGGAGGCCGAGGGCAGGCTGTACCCCCAGGGATACGGGCGCTGCAAGGAGTGCGGCGCCATGGTGCTCCCCGGGGAGGTGGTCTGCAGGAAGTGCGGCGCCTACATCGACGTCCCGGAGGAGATGAGGCCCAAGAAGAAGGACTACGTCACCTGCTCCGAGTGCGGAGCGGAGGTCCCCGCGGATGCCGACACCTGCCCCAGATGCGGCGCAAGGTTCGACGAGGAGGAGGTCGTGGAGGTCTCCCACGTCGACGGCACTGTCGAGGAGACGTCCGACACCGTCCCCTGCCCCCACTGCGGCGAGAGCATCCCGGCCAACGCCGGCTGGTGCCCCAAGTGCGGCAAGAAGGTCAGGGAGTGAGGATCCCGCCCGGGTCGCCCCGGGCATGATAAACCGGCCGCCGTCGTCCCATGATGACGGCGGCCCTCTTCCCACTGAAGGCCATCCCGTACGCCATGGCGTCGGGCCTCCCGTGCGCGTAGTCCTTCCGGCGGATCTGCTCCAGCGCCTTGCGCGCGGTCTTCCCCATCTCGTCCCTGTCCGCGTCGCCGTCCAGGGCCTTGTACTCGATCAGGATGTCGCGGGTCCCCTCCTTGAAGCCCTCCAGAACGAGGTCGCAGTAGCCGTCCCCGCACATCGCCTCGTCGACGGGGCGGTGCGTGCCGCAGACCGCGATGAAGATCGTCAGGAGCATGGTCTGGTACGTGTGCTCCTTGGCGAGGGTCTTGAAAGAGAAGGACATCATGAACTCGCGCAGGGAGTTCTCGGCGAGTTCGGTGTCGCCTCTGGTCAGTGCCCCCGCGACATCGTAGGCCAGACTCTTGACCCCGGGCCGGCGACATCGAGGATGTGCTTCAGGAAGACTCTCCTCATCTCCAGGTTGGGGACGGAGAGCGCATATTTTCCGTCGCCGGTCGGAACCGCCTTCAGATATCCCGAGGCCACCATGATGGAGTACAGTTCCTCGGGAGTATTGGAGCGGCCCGCGTAGGCAACCCTGTTGTCCAGTGCGGAGGTGATCGTTCTGCCTTCGCCGAGTCCGGTCAAAACCATGAATGTTTCCACGCTGGTGCGGGTCAGGAGGTCGTCTATGATGCCGTTGCCGCTCGTTCCCGCCCAGTACTCGTCGGGCACCATGTTTTTGTTGAAGTAGCTGAGGACGCTCCAGGGGTTGTAGATGTCTGTGTTGCCGAAGCGGTACCCGTCGTACCATTCCCTGATCTCATCGAACTTCTCCGGATGCTCCGCATCCTCGCAGAGCCTTCTGATCTCGTCCGAGGTGAATCCGAACATCTCCTCGAATCCCGTGCTGAGGACGTTGTCCACGTACACGTTGTTGAGGCCGGAGAATATCCCCTCCTTGGTCACCTGCATGATTCCCGTGACGACGGCGAACCTGAGGGAGTCGTTGGATTTCAGCGCGTTTCCGTAGAAGCGCTTCATGAATCCGAGTATCTCGTCGTGACTCTGGGTGCAGAATGAGCTGTTGGTCGCGTCGTCGTACTCGTCGATGAGGATGACGACTTTCTTCCCGTGATATGCCTCCACCATCCCGGAGAGCAGTTTGACGGATTCCTTGAGGAGGCTCTCGTCGCATCTGCTGCGGACGATGGTGTTGAAGACATCCCTGTCATCATCATCCAGGCTCGGGCGGATGAATTTGAACGGGTGAGCCGCCCAGGCAATCTTTCTCCCCATGCTTCTGAGGAACCTATCGTACGAGCGTACATTCAGCTCCTTCAGGTTGATCTTGATGACCGGGACGGAGTTCCTGTCGTGGTCGTCCGGGCGGAGCCTCTCGATCTCCAGTCCATCGAACCAGTTGTTCGGACGATCCTTGTAAGCCACGTTGAGGTAGGCGTCCAGCATGCTGAGGTTGAGGCTCTTGCCGAACCTGCGCGGGCGGGTGAACAGGAACACGCTCCTCCTCTCGTCGGACAGCACGCGGTCGATCAGTGCGGACTTGTCGACGTAGTACAGGTCCCTCTCGCGGAAGTCCATGAAGTTGTCGATGCCGCCGGGTACGGGCTTCACGTCATCGGTATCGGCCCGCGCCGATATAGCTTTGCCTTTCGGCATGGATTGCTTTTTTTCCCTCCATACCCGGCTCGGAATCGCGTTCGGCATTTCAAAGGATGCCTGTGCGTCAGCGCTAACTCTGCGCGGAACCGACGGAACGCTTCGGAAAAGAATGGTAAAGGCGGGGGCCGGAGCCCCCTTTGGATCACTTCTTCCTCTTGCGGAAGCTGACCTTGGAGTCCTTCATGTTGATGACGGCG
>JAUNXZ010000012.1 GCA_030539515.1 Thermoplasmata archaeon | reverse complement strand
AGAACCCCACCGCCGCGCTGTACACCAACGACTCCGGCAGGTTCGAGTGCAGGCCCACGGTCCTGAGGAACGACAGCCGCGGGAAGTGCGTGTTCGCCTCCGGCATCGCGCCGAAGAGGATGCTCACCATCCCGTCCGCACACGCCGAGGGGAAGCTCATGAGCGACGACCCCGACTTCGTGCAGAGGCTGGAGGACAACGACCAGATCGTCTTCAGGTACGTCTGCCCGGACGGGTCCGACGCCGCGTACCCGTGGAACCCCAACGGCTCCCCGTCGGACATCGCCGGCATCTGCAACCCCGCCGGCAACGTGCTGGGCATGATGCCCCACCCCGAGCGTGCGATCTCCAGGTTCACCCACGCGGACTGGACCAGGGGGTACGACTCGGAGGAGGGCGACGGCCTGGTGCTGTTCAGGTCCGTCATGGACTCCCTCGCGAAGCGCCGAGGGTGAAAACGACGCCCCCTCCCTCCGGGGAGGGGGCCTTAGAATGTTCTGAAGGTCAGATGTTGACCTTGACGTCCAGGTGGTCGCCGTCCTCGAGGCTCAGTGTCCTCCTGAGGTGGTACTGGCAGATTATCTCGATGATGTCCGCGTAGTGGGACCTCTCCGGGACCACGATGGCGCAGTCGATGTTGCGGATCTTCGCCTTGTAGGCGACGACGGCGCCGAAGCTCCTGCCGTCGCTGGAGAACCCGTTGATGGGGATCCCGGCGATGCTCCTGATGACGTCCAGCTTCCCCACGTCCTCGGGGTCCACCTGGATGTTCAGGGTGCCCTCGAAGGGGGAGAAGCCGAGCTTGTCCCTGAACTGGGTGATGTAGCCGTCCTGCATGATGTAGTACCCGCCCTCGCCCATGCCGGACTGGACCGCGCCGTGGATGGTGACGTGGTCGGTGAGCTCGAAGATGCGGCGGTACTCGTTGTACTCCTTCTTCAGGTCGTCGATCCCCTTCTGGGTGAGCTTGATGCGCTGCTTGCGCGCCCCCAGGTCCCTGACGATGTACTTCTCGTCCAGGAGCTCCAGGATGCGCTTGGATGCGGACTGCTGACTCATCTCCAGCGCGTCCCCGAGCTCCCTCGACGAGATGGCGATGTAGTCATCCATCGCGCCGAGGATGGCCAGCTTGCGGAGAGCGAATGAGTACTTCTCGTCCATGTCCCGGGAGATGGATTCGCGGGATAAAAACTTACTCAAAAAAGTGTAGAAAAGGGTTCGGGGACGCTTTATGGCGTCCCCGATTGTTGCGTTCAGATGGTCCTGTTGCCGTCGACCCACTTGGTGACGTTGGGGCAGGCGGCCACGAGGATGCAGCAGAGCGCGATGAGAGCGAGGATGACGCTCACCCAGATGAACGTGGCCTCGTAGAGGGCCGCGATCACGGTGACGGCGAAGGCCGCTCCGGAGATGACCAGGGCGGTGTTCCCGCTGACGGGGCTGTAGTTCGTGAACGTTCCGGCGGCGCCGAAGAACATGACGGCGACGAGCATGTTCAGTCCGACCATGTACATGCTGTCGATGTCCCCCTGCCAGGAGTAGGCCATCGCGGCGATGGCGATGACGCCTCCGAGCATTCCGAGGCCGAAGCCGAACTTCATTTTGTTGGGCATTGGTGCCATTTTTACTTCCTCCGTATTCAGATGGATTCGACGACGGGGCTGGGGTCCTTGGCCGCGCCGAGGTTGAGGATCATCTTGGCGCTCTCCGCGAGCAGCCAGATGAGCGAGCAGGCGACGACGACGCCCTCGGTGTAGGCGAGGGTGTTGCCGATGCAGACCCCGATGCAGATGAGCACGAGGATCGTGGTGATGATCCCGTTGAGCCTCTTCCCCTCGGCCATGTCGCCGAAGATCGAGACGATGGCGGCGAGGGCCAGGAAGACGAAGAACAGCCAGGCGACGGTCTCGTGGGTGTTGCCGTTCCCGAAGTCCTTGTTGTAGACGCCGACGAGGACGAGGAAAACGCCCGCGGCGGCCAGGAGGATCCCGCTGGCGCGGCTGTAGCCGGCCTCGGAGCAGGCCTTGCCGGCTCCGAAGACGAGGATCAGGATTCCGGTGATGATGCATCCGTACATGAACAGGTCGGCGGTCAGCTGGACGTCCGAGATGCCCATGTCGGAGAGCGTGTTGTCGCCGAAGACCCACGAGGGGTCGTTCTTGGCGGCCACGATCCACACGACGGCGAAGAGGAACGCCGCGACGATGCCGATCACCGCGAAGGGCGCGGGGCTTACTTTGGTCGCATTCATGAGGGCGTGAAGGTCGTGCGCAATTTAATATTGATTGCGCCCGTACGAGGGCTGGACAGCCAGGAGTTGCGTCGGATGAAGTTCATTTTCTTCGTTGGGACCGCGGGTAGCGGGAAGAGCACGCTGGTCGGGGCATACAGGCAGTGGCTCGACGACAACGGCGTGGACGCCATCGTGGTCAACATGGACCCCGGGGCGGAGGCCCTGCCCTACGACCCGGACGTGGACATCCGCGAGTGGATCAGCCTCGAGGAGACCATGGCCACCTACGGCCTCGGGCCCAACGGCGCCCAGATCGTCGCCGCCGACCTCATGGCGGCGAACATCGAGAAGATGACCGAGGTCATCGAGACCTTCGGGGCGGACTACGCCCTTGTGGACACACCCGGTCAGCTGGAGCTGTTCGCCTTCAGGGAGTCCTCCCAGCTCATGGTCAGGGCCTTCGGCGCCCAGGACTCCATGATCGTCTACCTCTCGGACCCGTCGCTGTGCCGCACGCCCAACGGGTTCATCTCGGCGATGGTGCTCGGCGCGCTGGTGGAGTTCAGGCTGCAGCTCCCCACGCTGAACCTGCTGTCCAAGTGCGACGTCCTGACGGACGACGAGGAGCAGAGGATGCTGGACTGGTTCGAGGTGTCCGACGCGCTCTACGGCGACCTGCTGGACTCCGACTCCGAGCCGGAGACCGTCATCGGCATGGAGCTGTTCAAGGCCGTCGAGGGGGCCGGCGTGTTCGGCGAGATCCGCCCGGTGTCGGCGAAGGACGGCAGGGGCCTCGAGGAGGTCTACGCCGCCGCACAGCTCACGTTCTACGCCGGCGACGACATCGGCGAGCGCTGATCACTCCTGGTACACATCCTTCGCGACCGCGAACGCGGCCCACGCCTTGGGCCATCCGGCGTAGAAGGCGATGTGGGTGATGGCCTCGGCCATCTCCTCCTTCGTGATCCCGTTGCGCCTCGCGTTCTCCATGTGGAACCTCAGCGAGCCGTCTGTGATCCCGCTGGCTATGAGGGTTGTGACGGTGATCAGGCTGCGGTCGCGGAGAGACAGCTCGTCCTCCCTCGACCAGACCTCCCCGAAGAGGATGTCGTCGTTCAGTTCGGCGAACTTCGGAGCGAAGTCGCCCAGCGCGTCGTGTCCCGCGGTTACCTTGACCATTGTGATATCCTGTCCTTCCGGACAGATAAGTGATATCATGTCACCTATTTACCGATGCGGGGGCGAGGACGCGGATATGTTGTGAGAAAGCCCCGGGGACGGGCCCCCGGGGAATGAGTTTGAGCTCACCCGAACATATGGGCGGGCGCGGGCTTGACCTTGTTCCTGCTGGCCTCGGTGACCTTCTCCTTGGCCTGCATGAAGTCGCGCTCGGTGATGTGGTCCCTGTTGGCCCTGATGGCCAGCATGCCGGCCTCGGTGCAGATGCTCTTGATCTCCGCTCCGGACATGCCGTCGGTGGCCTCGGCCAGCTTCTTCGCGGACACCTTCTTGTCCACGTTCATGTGCTTGAGGTTGATCTCGAAGATCTGCTTCCTTCCGTCCACGTCGGGGAGGCCGACGTCGATGATCCTGTCGAACCTGCCCGGCCTGAGCAGGGCGTCGTCCAGGATGTCCGGGCGGTTGGTGGCGCCGATGATCTTGACGTCGCTGGTGGGGGTGAACCCGTCCAGCTCGGACAGGAGCTGCATGAGGGTCCTCTGGACCTCGCGGTCCCCGGACGTGGCGACGTCGAGGCGCTTGGCGCCGACGGAGTCCAGCTCGTCGATGAATATGATGCTGGGCGCCTTGTCCTTGGCGAGCTGGAACAGCTCGCGGACCAGCCTGGCGCCCTCGCCGATGTACTTCTGGACCAGCTCGGAGCCGACCAGCCTGATGAAGGTCGCCTGGGTCGCGTTGGCGACGGCCTTGGCCATGAGGGTCTTCCCGGTTCCGGGGGGACCGACCAGGAGCACGCCCTTGGGCGGCTCGATGCCGACCTTCTTGTAGAGCTCGGGCCTGAGGAGCGGGTCCTCCACGGCCTCCCTGAGCTCCATCATCTGGACCTTCAGCCCTCCGATGTCCTCGTAGGTGACGTCGGGCTTGCCGATGATCTCCGCGCCGGAGACCACGGGGTCGACAGGCGTGGGGAGGACCTCCATGAGCGAGAGGGTCTGCTTGTTGAGCGATACCCTGGATCCGACGATCAGGTCCTCCTGGGGCACGTACTCCGAGACGGACACCACGAAGTCGGGCCCGGTGGAGCTCTTGACGACGACGCGGTTGTTCGGCAGGACGTCCCTCAGGGACGCGATGATCAGAGGGGGGCTCTTGAGCCTCTCGAGCTCGTTCCTGAGCCTGGACAGGTCCTTCTGAAGCCTGAAGAGCTCGCTCTCGGAGTAGCGCTTCTCCGTCTCGGCGTTCTGGAGGTCCTCCATCAGCCTGACGTTCCTCTCCTCGAGGGTGACAATCTTGGCCTTGAGCTCGGCCACATCATCGTTCTCGCCCGTCATTTCTTATCCCACCGGGTACGGATGAGGTTCGTTATAACCGTTGTCCCGCAACCGTCGGTCCGTCCGCTTTCCAGTGCGTTTCGCGGAAATTATAATAGCGGGGCCGTGGATGGAGTGGGCATGATATGCGAGATGTGCGGAAAGGACGTCCCCCAGACCCGCGAGGTCATCGTCGACGGAGCCAGGCTCAGCGTGTGCGCCTCCTGCTCGAAGTTCGGCGAGATGTCCGGATCGTCCTCCGCATCGAGGCCCGGAGCGCCGGTCACCCAGTCGGTCATCGACCAGAGGCTGGAGAGGCGCGAGAGGAGGATGCAGTCCAAGGACATCTACGCCGGGACGACCACGGTCGAGATCGTGGACGACTACGGCGGCGTCATCAGGAGGGCCCGCGAGGCAAAGGGGATGGACCAGAAGGAGTTCGCCAACCTCATCCAGGAGAAGCAGGGCATCCTCGCCAAGGTCGAGTCCAACAGCCTGATCCCCGACGACAAGCTCGTCAGGAAGATCGAGAAGGCCCTCGACATCAAGCTGACCGAGGCCGTCCAGGCCGGCGGCACCGTCGGAGGCGGCCGCTCGGACAAGATGACCCTCGGGAACTTCATCAGGAAGGAGTGACGCGGGAGGACGAGATCCTCCCGTAAACCCCTTCCACATAGGGCGAGATGTCCACGCCGGAGTCGCGCAGCACGATCAGCGCGGCGGCGCAGATGTCCACGTCCAGCCTCTTCTGTATCCTGTTGCACTCCTGTATGAACTCCCTGCGCTGGACGCCCGCGCCGGCGGCCACGTCCATGAGCTTCGGGAACATGTCCCCGTCGTCCTGCTTCGGGGAGGGTGCTGGCACATCCTTCTTGGGGGCCTTCGCCAGGTCCTTCGGGGGGCGGTACGCCAGGGGCACGTCGATCCCGGAGAGGTCGGCCTTCGGCCTCAGGTACCCGTCGCGCTGCTCCAGCACGCCGGCGGACACCAGCGCCTTCAGCAGGTCCTTCGCCTCGGAGGGGGACATCCACTTCTGCCCCAGCGACACCTCCATCACGAACTCGTCCGTGGTGGCGACGTCTTTGCCGACGGTGCGGAAGAATGCTGCTGCGCAGAGCTCGAGGTCCCCTGTCATGGCTCCCCGCAGCCCGTCTCCCGTGATAACCGTTGCGACCCGTCCGGGCGCGTTCCTTTAAACGCGCGCGCGTTGTTTGTTATCCCTACTAACAGGGCGGGCAAACGCTTATATGGGACATGGGGATAACAGGCGCATCCCACATGGTGAGAACATGAACTACACCAGATTCGAGAAGGCAAGGATCATCGGCGCCAGGTCGCTGCAGATCTCCTACGGGGCCCCCGTCCTCGTCGATTACTCGGAGGACATGCTGGACCCCATCGACATCGCCATGCTGGAGTTCGACAAGGACATGATCCCGATCACCGTCGTGAAGAACTGAGAGGAATTACAATGGCAGACGACGACATTCAGCCCATAGACAGCAACGAGCTCCTGGTCCCCGAGGAGACCTATCTGACCTCCGGTGTCCACATCGGAACCCAGCAGAAGTCCGCGGACATGAAGGAGTTCATCTACAAGGTCAGGACCGACGGACTGTACGTTCTTGACATCAAGAAGACCGACGACAGGATCAGGGCCGCCGCCTCCTTCCTCGCCCGCTTCGACCCCAAGAGGGTCCTCGTCGTCTGCGCCAGGCAGTACGGACAGAAGCCCGCCAGGGAGTTCTCCAAGGCCATCAGCGCCCCCGCGTTCGCCGGAAGGTTCGTCCCCGGGACCCTGACCAACCCCGCCAACCCCAACTTCATCGAGCCCGAGGTCCTGGTCATCACCGACCCCTCGGCCGACAAGCAGGCCCTCAACGAGGCCCTGAACCTCGGAATCCCGATCGTCGCGATGTGCGACGCCAACAACGAGACCCGCAACGTGGACCTCGTCATCCCCACCAACAACAAGGGAAGGCGCGCCCTGGCCTGCATCTACTGGCTGCTCTCCAGGCAGGTCCTCCTCGACAGGGGAGAGATCAAGGACCCCGAGGACTTCAAGCTCGAGATCGAGGACTTCGAGGCCAAGCTCGTAATGTGAGCCCGGCCCGGTCCGAAAAAACCTCTTACTCAAACCCCTTACCCCCTTCTCATGAGACCCCCTTCGGTGGCAGGACGCTTCTATCCCGGCAGCGCTGACGCGCTCAGGGAGGCCGTGCGCGAGTGCTTCCTGAGCCCGCTGGCTTCCGGACTGCCCGAGGGCACCGGCCACGCCAGGCGCCTCCGCGGCGCGATGGTCCCGCACGCGGGGATCATGATATCCGGGCCCAACGCCGCGAACGCCTACCGCCGCATAAGGGAGGACGGGCTGCCGGAGGCGTACGTGATCATCGGCCCGGACCACCACGGCATGAGCCCGGTGAACACCTTCTCCTCGGACCCGTACTCCACGCCGATGGGCGTCTGCAGGGTCCATGAGGGCATAGCGTCCCGTCTCGCGTCGATGATGCCGGACGTGCCGCAGGCCCAGCAGTACGAGCACTCCATCGAGGTCCAGATCCCGTTCGTGCAGTTCATCGACAGGGATCCGGCTGTCATCCCCGTGATGATGAGCGACCAGTCGCCGCAGGCGGCTGTGGAGCTGGCACGCGTCCTGGCGGAGGCCTGCGAGGGCCACGACGTGCTATTCATCGCGTCCACCGACATGTCGCACTACATCCCGAAGGCGGAGGCCGCCAGGCTCGACGGCATGGTCCTGGACAGGGTCGCCGCCATGGACTGGCGCGGGGTGTACTCGACGGTGGCGGAGAACCGCATCTCCATGTGCGGCTACGGCCCCACGGCCGCGGTCATGATGCTCTGCGGGGGCTGCCATGCCGAGGTCCTCAGGCACACGGACTCCTACGACGCCCTGGGCATGGACCCGGACTCCGTCGTGGGGTACGGCACGGCCGTCTTCGAAGCATGATTAATCGGTTTTATTACCGACGAGCGGTAACTCCCGTGCATGGAAGAGGACACGTCCGGGTTCTGCGCCCATTGCGGGCACTACCTGAAGGATGGCGAGCGCTTCTGCCCCGAGTGCGGCACCAGGGTGCCGGCCGCGGACCCCGAGGAGGCGGCCCGCGAGAGGGCGGAGGTCAAGGAGGCCGTGGGGAGGCAGCTGAGGTGGGCGTCGATCATCCTGCTCGTCTACTCGATCCCGTTCCTGGCGCTCGGCATCGCGTTCCTGCTGTTCTCCGACGGGATCGCCGACTACGTGTTCAGCGACGGCGCGTTCGACTCGTACATCGAGTACTACGGCTTCACCCAGGACGAGGTGCGCACGTACCTGCAGTACTCCGCGCTCGCTTTCCTGGCGTCCGGGCTCTGCGGAATCGCGTCCGCCGCCCTGTGCTGGAAGAGGACCCGCTACTGGCTGGCGGTCGTTCTGTGCATCCTGTCCGTCTTCGCGGGCTCCACGGGGCTGCTCTCGCTGTTCCTGGGCCTGCTGGCGTTCTGGATGGTCATCGTCTCCAAGCCGGCGTTCCGCGAGTACGAGGGGCGCCTGGACGAGGAGCTGTCGAGGATATTCCGAGAAGGGTGAGCGGTTTTCCCGGGGCGGGGACGGACCCCGCCCCGGAGGTGCCCTCAGATGCGCTTGAGGTACCTGAGGTTGGGCTCGTAGACGAGGCCCTTGTCCATGAGGATGTTGGAGATCTCCTCGAGCTCGATGCTGCTGATGCCCTCGGACTCGGCGCGCCTCTCCAGCTCGTCCCTGGGGGCGCCCTT
Organism: Thermoplasmata archaeon; assembly: GCA_030539515.1. Classification (GTDB taxonomy): domain Archaea; phylum Thermoplasmatota; class Thermoplasmata; order Methanomassiliicoccales; family Methanomethylophilaceae; genus Methanoprimaticola. The sequence continues at coordinate 15,934 of JAUNXZ010000012.1, read as the reverse complement.
GCCGTCGGTGTCCAGCTCGTCCAGCAGGTTGAGGACGATGTCCTCCATCTGGCCGTGGGTGTTGGAGCCCGACCCGGCCCCCTCGTCGATGTCGATCTCGTCCGGGCCGTCCTCGACGCCGTCCGGGAACCCGAAGTCCACGTCCTTCTCGGGCAGGAGCCTGCGGAGGGCGTTCTGGATCGTCTTCAGGTAGACGGCGGAGTCCGGCATGGACCCGTAGTTGTCCAGCGCGTAGAGCATGCCCTCGGCCTGGACCGGGCTCATGCCCATCCTGATGAGGTCGGGGACCTTCGCGTCGGGGACGGAGACGACCTCCTTCATCCACTTCATCCTCGTCCAGGTGGACGAGGCGGTCTCGAGGAGCCACTCGTTCAGGGTGGCCTCGTCGATCTTCACGATGCGCTCGGGACGGACGGATATGAACGTCCTCCCGTCGTCGGCGGTGTAGGAGCGGACCCTGCCCACGGCGGCCACGAAGCACGGGGGCTCGATGTCCGCCATGGCGGCGAGGGCGTCCGGCTGGAACCTGCCCACGTTGATGTAGAACTGGCCGTTGACGTCCTGGATCCTGGCCCTCCACATGGGCTCCTCCTCGGAGCCGCTGTTGACCTTCTCGGTCATGGTGCCGGCGACCAGGACCCTGTTGATCTTGGCGCCCAGGGGCGTCACCAGGTAGGACGGCATCTTCTCCTCGGTGGCCTTGATCTCCAGCGTGGAGGTGTTGAGCTCGTTGGAGAAGACCCTCCACGCGGTCTCCCTGGGGGTCATCTTCGCGTTCATATGGATCCCTCCACCTCGGCGAGGAGCTTCTCCGCCTCGGCCTGCACGTCCGTAGCCACGACGGACGCGGACCTGACTATCATGCTCGGCCCGTAGTCGTCGCTCATGACGTTGCCGGTCATGCGGATCCTGCGCAGCAGTATCCTGCCCATGAGCTCCCTGAGGACCACGCCCTCGCCCCTGGCGGCGGCGAGTCCCTGGGCGGACGCCATGGAGATGCCGGTGACGGCCTCGGTGTCCACGCGGTTCAGCACCGCGCCGATGGCGCCGGTGCCGTCGTCGAGGACGATCTTCATCCTGAGGTCCTGGACGCCGTCCACGGCCCCGTGGGTGGTGCACATGCCGTTCATGAGGGAGCGGTTGCACTGGGGGCACCTCTTGATGAGCCCGCTGCCGTTCTTGACGTCCACGATGACGCCCTCGACGGTGATGTCCAGCCCGCCGCCGACCCTGGTGATGTCCGCCACGGTCTTCAGCGAGGACCCGGTCTCGACGTCGATGTCGGCGGACACGCGCTCGACCTCGGCGCGGTCCCCGATGTTGAGCTGGGGTATGCCCTTCCAGGAGCGGATGTAGCAGTTCCTGAAGGCGATGGTCTCGCCCTCCTTCAGGCCGTGGTCGCTCCACGCGGAGTACTGGACCTTGCCGGTGTCGTCGGCGAGGATGCCGGAGTAGACGACCTTCTCCTCGCCCTTGCTGACGATCCTGCGCGCCTCGACGGACACGATCTTCCCGGTGACGTTCACGCTGCCCATGCCGTCGCGGATGTCCCCGATCTTGACGTCGGACGCCGGGGACGAGGGCATCGTGTTGGGCACCTCGATCTCCACGCCGGACGCGGCCTCTATCCTGCCGCGGTTGCCGATGTTGATCTGGGGCTTGTCGTTCCAGAGCTTGCAGTAGCAGCTCCTGAAGCTGTAGACGGAGCCCTTCTCCAGCTGGACGGTGCCGGGCTCCCAGATGGTGAACGAGGCGGTGCCGGTCTCGTCGCCCAGGAGGCCGGACACTATGGTCTTGGCGAGCCCCCTGACGGTGATGCTCCTGCTCTCGACGAAGACGACCTTCGCCACGATGTCCACGCTCTGCTCGGTGCCGGTGAGCTCCCCGATCTTCTTCGAGGCGTTGGCCGCCGTGGCGAACCCGGTGTCCGCGCCGCCGTACTTGCGGATGATCCCGCGCTTGGCGGCGGTGATGTCCACGTGGTAGTCGTTGAGGTACTTGTTCAGCTCGGCCTCGAGCTGCTCGTCGTCGATTCTGTCTCCGAGCACCCTTTTTATCTCTTCAATGTGGGGTGTTAGTTCCGTGTTGTTCATCGGATCGACTCCTTGGGAAGGGGATAATCCGACCCCCTAATAATCCCTCGCCGGTGCCGTAGCGCTGCATCCGGGACGTCCCCCGGAGGCCGCCGGAGAGTGCGGCGGAACGGGGGGCGGCGACCCGCTCCGTCTTCGACCAGGACGTCCGTCGGCCAGGCGGGATTTATATCGGTGAACGCTATTGCCCAATATGGTCCCCAAGAGCAAGATCGACGAGGTTCTGGACGGGTACGACACGAGCGACATAACGATCGCGACGCTCTGCTCCCATTCGTCGCTCCAGATCTTCCACGGCGCTAGGAAGATGGGCTTCAAGACTCTTGGGCTCACGATCTCCCACAGCACGAAGTACTACGACGCGTTCCCGCTGGCCAAGCCCGACGAGATCCTGCGCTACAAGGACTTCGACGACTTCGAGGAGCGCGTGGGAGAGCTCCACGACAGGAACACGATCATCATCCCCCACGGCTCGTTCGTGGAGTACATGGGGCCCCGCAGGTTCGCGGAGCTCCCGGTGCCCTCGTACGGGAACCGCGCGGTCCTCGGCTGGGAGTCCGACAGGGACAGGCAGAGGCAGTGGATCACGTCCGCGGGCGTCCCGATGCCCAAGCTGATCACCGACGCCAGGGAGATCAACGAGCCCGTCATGGTCAAGTACCACGGCGCCAAGGGCGGCAGAGGGTACTTCATCGCCATGGACTACCCCGACTTCAAGATGTCAATCGACCAGAGCCAGCCCTACACGATCCAGGAGTACTGCCTCGGGACCAGGTACTACCTGCACTTCTTCTACGACCCGTACAAGACGGACGGCTACAGGTGCGACCAGGGAGGCTCCCTCGAGCTCCTGTCCATCGACCGCCGCGACGAGTCGAACATCGACGAGATGTACAAGCTCGGCTCCATCGAGGAGTCCAAGAGGCACGGCCTCTACCCCTCGTTCGTGGTCACCGGGAACACGTCGGTGGTCATCCGCGAGTCCCTCCTGCCGAGGGCCTTCGAGATGGCCGAGGCCATCGTGAACAAGTCCTACGAGCTGTTCGGCGGCATGTGGGGCCCGTTCTGCCTCGAGACCGTCGTGTCCGACAAGCTGGAGTTCAAGGTGTTCGAGATCTCCACGAGGATCGTCGCCGGGACCAACCCGTTCATCTCCGGGTCCCCGTACGCGGACCTGATCTACCCGGGGCTCAGCACCGGCGCCAGGCTCGCGATGGAGATCAAGGACTCCATAGCGGACGGCCACCTCAAGGACATAATGTCCTGAGGCTCAGAGCTCGTGCCATTCCGCGGGCGCGTCGACGACGCGGGGATCGCACCCGTCGTCCAGCAGCCAGTCCGTCAGGTTCAGCACCTTCGCGCGTCCGACGGACGCGGGTCCCCCGCGCCGCGTGGCCAGGATCGCGAGGGGGATGCCCCCGGCCGCGTTCCCGGCCCTCTCGGCCCAGGCCTCCATGCCCGAGCCGTCCCCGTCGACGACGGCGTAGAGCGTCCTCGCGCCATCGCCCGCCGCCAGGAGCCCCAGGTCCTCCTCCCCGTCGTTCCCGATGACGACGTCGCACCCGCGCCTGCAGAGCTCCATGAACGCGAGGTTCTCGGCCGCGGGCTGCGCGGGTACGTCCCGGGACAGGACGGTGCGGCACTGCCCCAGGTCCTCGGCGTAGAACCTGCCGTTGGTCTTCGGCGTCCTACCGTCGCGGAGGTCGTACCTGCGGGCGTACCTGAAGACGCCGTTGTCCACCAGCGAGACGATGTACTTCTCCACGGTGTTCTGGCTGATCCCGGTGCCCTTGGACACCGACATCATGTTCACGGGGGAGCCTATCTCGGAGAACAGGTGGTACGCGACCTTCATGGCGGTCGTGGCGTTGGGGGTCATCTGGCGCCCGGCGATGTCGGCCATCATGATCGAGCTCACAAGCCCCCTGAGGATGATGTCGCAGCGCCTTCCGCCCATGGAGGGGTCCACGACGGGCATCCCGCCGTACCTCATGTACAGCCCGAGCACCTCGTCCGGCGTCCCGAGGTCCCCATGGAGGGTGTAGTACTCGTGGAAGGACAGAGGCGGCAGCCAGATCTCCACGGACCTGACGGTCACGGATGAGCGGATCCCGGAGGCCACCATGTGCCCGCCGGTGCCGCAGACGTAGAGGTCCCACGTCCCCTTGGTGCACACGGAGAGGGCGAAGCGGTCCCACTCCGGGATCCTCTGGATGCCGTCTATGATGAGCACGCCGTGCTCCGAGCCGGAGAGGCGCTCCGAGACCAGCACGGCCAGGTCCTCCCTGGTGAGGATCCCGGAGTTCTCCGGCTCGTCGAGGCGGATCAGGACGACGTCGTCCTCGGGGACGCCGGACGCCACGAGCTCCGCGGCGAACTGCTCCAGGACGGTGGTGGTGCCGCATTTGCCGATGCTTCCGATTATCTTCACGAGCGTCGGGTGCCCCCTGCCCTCGCGGAGGCGCCTGATGCACCCGTCTCTGACGACCATCCTGTCCTGCATGCGCTGGCATCGCGTCGCAGGGTTCATATCACCATCGGCGGGGGCCGCGTCGCAGGGCCGGGTTCGGCTCGCCGGGGAGGTAGATCTCCGCGATGGAGAACAGCGCCGCGTTCCCTCCGAGCACGACGCGGTCCCCTTCGACCCTGCAGCGCAGGCGGCCGGTCCTGCGGGACGCCTGGAGGGCGTCGAGCTCCGTCTTGCCGAGCCTCCGCGCCCAGTACGGCGCCACGTGGCAGTGGCCCGATCCGCACACCGGGTCCTCCGGGACCCTGACCTTGGGGGCGAAGCTCCTGGTGACGATGTCGTGCTCCGTTCCCGGTGCCGTAAGGTGCTGGACGAGCCCGTCCAGCCTCTTCACCGCCTCGATGTCCGGGTCGGCGTCGATCACCTTGCGCTCGTCGTCGAAGGCCAGCACCAGGTCCCTCCCGAGCCAGGCCTCGTCGGGACGGACGCCGATCGCCCTCTCCATCTCGTCGGTGACCGGTATCTGCTTCAGCGTGTAGGCGGGCATGTCCAGTTCGTACCTGCCGTTGACACGGCGCACCGACAGCGGCCCGCTGCGGGTCCTGTAGCGCACCAGGTCCGCGCCCTTCTCCACGAGGTTGAGGATCGCGTAGGACGTCGCCATCGTGGCGTGCCCGCACAGGTCGATCTCCCCTCCGGGGGTGAACCACCTGAGGTCGTACACCCCGTCGTCCGCCTTGACGGCGAACGCGGTCTCGGAGAGGTTGTTCTCCACGGCGATGTCCTGCATCAGCTCCTCGGACGGCCACTGTTCCAGCACGCAGATGGCGGCCGGGTTCCCCTTGAAAACGGTGTCTGTGAACGCGTCTACGACGAACTGCCTCATGTTTTGCCTCCGAATCATTATACATATTTCATATGGGAAATACTGTAACATCCCTGTACGCGCAGGTCCGATATAACCGTTGGCCCCCGCCGGTTCAGATAATGCTTTAACGCACCCCGCGCATGCGCGTGCATACAAGAGGGCCGTCCATGGTATCCAAGAGGCTTCAGGAGATCCCCGCATCCGGGACAATCGCAATCTCGAATCTGGTCAGCCAGATGAAATCCGAGGGAATAGACATCGTCTCGTTCTCCATGGGCGAGCCGGACTTCACGACGCCCGGCAACATCATCGAGTCCTGCTGCGACTCCCTGCACGCCGGGTTCACGCACTACACCCCGTCCATGGGCATACCCGAGCTGAGGCAGGCCGTGGCGGACATGGAGCGCGAGGTCGACGGCGTCCCCTGCCAGGCCTCCAACGTCCTCGTCACGCCGACGAAGCAGGCCATCTTCATGATCGCCCTCGCCTACGTGGACCCGGGCGACGAGGTCATCCTCCCGGACCCCTCGTGGGTGTCCTACGAGGCCTGCATCCGCCTGGCCGGCGGAGTGCCCGTCTACGTCCCCACGAAGTACGAGGACGAGTTCGTGGTCGACCCCGCGCTGATCGAGGCGGCCATCACCCCGAGGACCAAGATGATCATCCTCAACACCCCGTCCAACCCGACGGGGACGGTCATCCCCGGGGACGTGCTGAAGCAGATCGCGGACATCGCTATCGCCCACGACATCATGGTGCTGTCCGACGAGATCTACGAGAGCATCATCTACGAGGGCAAGCACACGTCCATCGCGTCCCTGCCCGGCATGTTCGACAGGACCCTGCTGGTGTCCGGACTGTCCAAGACGTACGCCATGACCGGCTGGAGGCTGGGATGGGCCGTCGCGTCCGAGGAGAACATCAAGGCCATCAACAAGCTCCAGTCCCACTCCATCTCCTGCTGCGTGTCCTTCGTCCAGAAGGCCGCCGTGGAGGCCATCCGCGGGCCCCAGGCCGACAAGGAGGCCATGGTCAGGGAGTTCAGGAAGAGGCGCGACCTCGCCGTGGACCTCATAGCCGAGATCCCGGGGCTCGAGTGCAACGTGCCCAAGGGTGCCTTCTACGTGTTCCCGAAGTACGACGTGGACATGCCCTCCGCCAAGCTGGCGGAGATCCTCCTCAGGGAGGGCCACGTCGCGGTCACCCCGGGAACCGCCTTCGGCCCCGGAGGCGAGGGGTTCTTCAGGGTCTCGTACGCCACGTCCGAGGACCAGATCCGTGAGGGCCTGGACAGGATAAAGAAGACGCTGGCACAGCTGTGATCCTCACGCCGGGGGCGGGTCCCCCGGACCAAACCCGGAGGGGGCGCTCCCCTCCCTTCCCCCTTCTCCCCGCGCGCATGCGCATCCACATTCCTGGTCCCGCGCGTGACATTTAATAACAGGGCCCCGATGCGGTACCATCAGCCCCAGGGCATGAGGGATTATCTTGAGCAGAATGCTGTACACGGTGGGCCCGGTCCACGTCGCGCCCGACACACTCCAGTCGATGACCAAACCCATGATCACGCACCGCTCCGGCGAGTACAAGGAGCTCCACGCCTCCATCGTCGAGAAGGTGAGGAAGGCGCTGGACACCGACATGGAGGTCTTCCTCGTCGCCGGCTCGGCGACCGCCTTCAACGAGGGCGCCATCAGGAACGGCGTGGAGCAGAAGTGCCTGGGCATCACCAACGGGTCCTTCGGCAACAGGCTCATCGAGATCGGCGAGCTCAACGGCAAGACCGTGGAGAAGGTCGAGGTCCCCTGGGGCAAGGCCATGAGGCCCGAGCACATCGCCGGGAAGGTCGGGAAGGACATCGAGGCCGTCCACTGGGTCGCCAACGAGTCCTCCACCGGGGTGATCAGCGACTCCGTCGCCATCTCGAAGGAGGTCTCCGCCCAGAACCCCGACGCCCTGAAGTTCGTGGACGCGGTCACCGCGGCGTTCGCCATGGACCTGAGGATCAAGGACATGGACGCGGACGCGGTCGTGTTCGGCACCCAGAAGGACCTAGCGCTCCCTCCCGGGATGGCGATCATGCTGTGCTCCGAGAGGCTGCTGGAGAAGGCCAAGACCGTGAAGAACCGCGGGTTCTACACGGACCTGCTGAAGATCAAGAAGCAGAACGACGTCAACTACGCCCTGACCACGCCCCCCGTCTCGCTCATGTACGGCATGGACTACCAGCTGGACAAGATGCTGAAGGAGGGCATGCAGGCCCGCTACAGGCGCCACGAGGAGATGGCGCTCATCTGCGAGAAGTGGGCCGACGAGAAGCTGGCCGGCGTGTTCCCCGAGGAGGGCTACAGGTCCAGGTCCATGGCCGTGCTCAACCGCGGGTCCCTGGACTTCGACGCGTTCCACAAGAAGCTGAAGGCCAGGGGGTACGAGATCTCCAACGGCTACGGCGACGTCAAGGAGAAGACTTTCAGGATCGGCCTGATGGGCGACCTGACGCCCGCGGGCATCAGGGAGCTGCTGGGCACGATGGATTCAATCATGGAGGAGTGAAGATGGCCGCAAAGGTGCTGATTTCAGACCCGCTGTCCGAGGACGGGGTCAAGATTCTGAAGAGCGCGGGTTTCGAGGTCGACGAGAAGCCCGGCATGTCCGAGGACGAGCTGTGCGCCGTCATCGGCGACTACGACTGCCTGATCATCAGGTCCGGTACGAAGGCCACCAAGAAGGTCATCGACGCGGGGAAGAACCTGAAGGTCATCGGGCGCGCCGGGGTCGGCGTGGACAACGTCGACGTCCCGTACGCGACGGACAAGGGCATCCTCGTGATGAACACCCCCTCCGCGAACATCCTGTCCGCGGCGGAGCACTCCTGCGCCATGCTCCTGGCCCTCGCCAGGAACATCCCCTTCGCCCACGAGTCCATGCACAGGGGCGAGTGGAAGAGGTCCAAGTACACCGGAGTCGAGCTCAACGGCAAGGTCCTGGGGATCATCGGCGTCGGGCGCGTCGGAGGCGAGGTCGCCAAGCGCATGAAGGCCTTCAACATGACCATGATCGGCTACGACCCCTTCCTCCCGAAGGACGTCGCCGACTCCCTCGGCGTGAGGCTGACCACCCTGGAGGAGGTCATCTCCACATCCGACTTCATGACGATCCACACCCCGCTGCTCCCGGAGACCAGGAACATGATCTCCCTGCCGCAGTTCAGGATGATGAAGCCCAACGCGAGGATCGCCAACGTTGCCCGCGGAGGCATCGTCTCCGAGGACGACCTGTACACCGCGCTGAGCGAGAAGATCATCGCCGGGGCCGCGTTCGACGTCTGGTGCAACGAGCCCCTGGACGAGGCCGAGAAGAAGCTCCTGGAGCTGGACAACCTCGTGACCACCCCGCACCTCGGGGCGTCCACCGTCGAGGCCCAGGAGAGGGTCGCCGTCGAGATCGCCGAGCACGTCGCCATGTACCTCAAGGACGGCATCGTGTCCAACGCCATCAACGCGCCCCGCGGGAAGCTGGACGCCGAGACGGAGCCCTTCATCCCCCTCGTCGAGAGGATGGGCTCCCTGGTCCAGCAGATGGTCGGCAACAACCCCCTGGACAAGCTCGAGATCTCCTACTGCGGCGAGCTCGCCGGCAAGCAGACCAAGCTCCTGACCATCTCCACGGTCATCGGCTACCTGCGCAACGTCGTCGGCTCCGCCAACATCATCAACGCCCTGCCCGTCGCGAAGCAGAAGGGCATCGAGATCGCCGAGACCAGCAACGACACCGCCAAGGACTACGCCAGCGTGATCGAGGCGAGGTTCACCTTCGCCGGGAAGACCCGCTCCGTCCGCGGAACGGTCATCGGCGGCGTCCCCAGGCTGGTCGGCGTGGACGCCTTCTCATTCGACATCCCCATGTCCGGCGACCTCCTGTACCTCACGTACAGGGATGCACCCGGAGTGATCGGCACCGTCGGCAACATCCTGGGCGCCAAGGGCATCAACATCGCCCAGATGACCGTCGGCAGGACCGACGGCCGCGCCATGATGTTCCTCACCGTGGACGGCAACATCCCCGAGGACACCGTGTCCGAGATCGCCTCCGCCGTCGGCACCGACGACGCGAAGTTCCTGGACCTCGTGGAGTGATCGCGATGTCCGTGATCACCATCCACGACCTGACGATGGCGATAAAGAACAGCATCGACAGCAGCTCCAGGGCCATGGAGGAGGAGGAGGCCTACGACCTCGCCCACAGGGTCCTGAACTTCTTCGGGTACTCCGACAGGATCATCGACAACATCCTGGAGCCCGAGGACAGGGACGCCTTCTACATGCTGGAGGACTCCGGCATCCTGACCACCGAGAGGGAGGAGACCACCCTCTACGACGGCAGGGAGTGGAGGATCCACTACTGGCTGTTCCGCAGGGAGAGGATCTCCGAGCTCATGAACCTCGTCCCGGAGCAGCACGAGGCCGCCGCGTCCGGCGAGTTCGACTACGGCGAGCTGCCCGACGACATCTGGCAGCGCGGATCCGACGCCTGAACATGGAGGTCTTCCCGTACGAGTACCGTCCCGGGCAGAGGGAGCTGGTCTCCTTCATCGACCGCTCCGCCCGGGACGGGCTGTGCCCCGTCGTGGAGGCGGGCACCGGGACCGGGAAGACCGTCTCCGCCCTGGCAGGCACGATACCGCTTGCCAGGGACACCGGCGGCAAGGTCGTCTACCTGACGCGCACCAAATCCCAGCAGAGCCAGGTCATACGCGAGTGCTCCGCCATCGGCGGGGTCGTGTGCATCGGGCTCCAGGGCAGGTCCGCCGCCACCTGCCCGATGATGAGGGACGACCCGGACCTGAGGTCCGGCACCCCCGAGGAGATCTCCAAGCTCTGCTCGGAGCTCAAGCGCAGGACCGAGAAGGGCTGCGCCTGCCCCTACTTCGCGAACCTCGAGGGGGTCTCCACCGAGCACTGGCTCGATATTATCCGCGAGAGGCATCCCGAGCCCGAGGAGCTCGCGGCGTTATGCGAGGAGGCGGGGATATGCCCCTACGAGCTCCTCAAGCGCCTGCTTCCCGAGGCGGATGTGATCGCCGCCTCGTACCCATTCATGTTCATGCCCCAGATCCTCGCCCGCTTCGAGGAGTGGCTCGGCATCACAGTGGAGGAGATGGTCGCCGTCGTCGACGAGGCGCACAACCTCCCCGATTATCTGAGGGATGTGCAGACCTACGAGTACAGCCTCCGGGCGATGGAGATGGTCGACAGGGAGGCGAAGGAGCACGGGGACAACGAGATCCACGACGGCCTGCGCGTTACGGACATCTCCGCGGTCCTGAGGGAGGTTCTCCAGGCCGCCGTCCGGGAGTACCTGATCGACGAGGACGGGATCATCCCGCCCGGGTTCGTGGAGGAGGAGCTCATGACCCGCCTCGGGACCACCTCGGTGAACATCTCGAGGATAGCCCGCGGGCTGATGGACTACGGCGATATCATCGAGGAGAGGAAGAAGCAGCGCAGGAAGCTCCCCCGCTCGTACATCGGGAACATGGGGCGCTTCCTGGAGCTCTGGCTCTCCGGCGGCGACGACCGCAGCGTCCGCCTCGTCATCGGCGGCGACAACTCCTGCTTCCAGTCCTACTGCATGGACCCCGCCCCCGCGGCGGCCCCGCTGAACGCCTGCCGCGCCTCGCTGCTGATGTCCGGGACGCTGGAGCCCCTGGAGGAGTTCGTGAAGGAGCTCGGGATGGAGAGGCCCGCCCTGCACCGCCTGGGCTGCGCCTTCCCTGCCGAGAACCTGCTGACCCTGTACACCGACCGGGTGTCGATGAAGTACGAGGAGAGGTTCCTGGAGGAGAACTACCGCACCCTGAAGTCCATGCTCCTGGACACGGTGCTCTCGGTGCGGGTGAACACGGCTGTGTTCTTCCCGTCCTACGACCTGATGGACAGGATGATCGGCGAGGGCCTGATCGAGCAGCTGGGCAGGGACGTCTACCAGGAGCGCAGGGGGATGCCCCAGGACGAGCTCATGGACACGTTCGGCAGGTTCAAGACGTCCGAGGGCAGCGTGCTGTTCTGCGTGACCGGGGGGAGGATCAGCGAGGGCCTGGACTTCCCGGACAAGGCGCTGGAGCTCGCCGTGATCATCGGCATCCCGTTCCCCAAGCCCACCGCCAAGCTGAGGGCGATGGAGCGCTACTACGACGCCCGCTTCGGGAACGGGCGCAGGTACGTGGTGGCGATCCCGGCGGCCCGCAAGATGCGCCAGTCCATCGGGAGGCTCATCCGCTCCGAGACGGACCGCGGCGTGGCGGCCATCCTCGACAGGAGGGTCGTGTCCATGGACCTGGGCGCGATGCTCTGCAGCGACATCCCCGCGGCGGTGTCGGCCTTCCTGGGAGAGCGCCGCACTTCTGGGCGAAGCCGAGGGCAACATCCTAATAAACGGCGTTAGAAATCATGCCGTATGGAAATCCAGGTCGACGATGACGTCAAACAGATGATCATCTCGCAGGGCCGCGACTACCGCGTCTGCACCGCGTGCATGGGTCCGGCGCTCGTCACTACCAAGGTCAAGGCCCCCAAGGACACGGACATAAAGATCCCGATAGGGAGCAACTTCCTCTACATCTCCAAGATCCAGGCCATGTACATCGACCGCGTGTCGATGGACATGCTGTACGACAGGGACGAGATAGAGGCCTGCCCCGCCTTCTACACCAGGCGCGGGTACCGACGGGGACAGGCTGAAAAGCCAATCAGAGTTTGACGTCGCCGTAGTCGTCGGCGAGCTTCCTGGGCATGGAGTACTTGCACTCCTTGCAGAACAGGCCGTCGCCCTTGCGGACCATCTCGGTCTTGCACTTGGAGCACAGGGCCCTGATGCATCCGAGATGGGCGTCCTTCGTGGTGAGCTGGAGCGAGGGCTTCGTCTCGGTGACGAGGGCGCGGATGTAGTCGCCCTTGCGGAGCTCCTTGTCGACCTCGTCGGTGTACTTCGGGGAGATCTTGGACACGTGGAGCGTCCCGTAGGTCTCGCCTCCCACTGTCTTGTCGGTCCCCTCCTTGGCGACGACGTCCGCCGTGGCCATGGTCTTCCTGATGTCGGCGACCACCGCGTAGACGATGTCGCCCTTCTTCAGGATGTTCGGGGGGTTGGAGGATTTGACCGTGGCGACGCACTCGTCGTCGTCCAGGGTGAGGTAGCCCACCTGGGACGCGAAGACCGTGCCGTCCTCGGCGAAGGTGCCCTCTCCGGCGGCGTACTCCTCCTCTACGGCGACCTCGTCGCCGGGCATAACGAATCTGGAAGTCATCGATGATCACCTGATACCGACCGCCGCGACCTCGACGGTCTGTCTCGCTCTTGTGTGGAACGAGAATAAATGCGGGATTTCGTACTTATATGTTCTACGCCAGAATATGGACTTCCCGCGGGTCTCGCAGAAGGACTCCACGAAGTCCAGCGTCCCGGCCATGTGGATCGAGTAGACGCAGTCCGAGAGGGCTATCGCCTTCTCCAGGAAGGGGCGGTCCGCGTGGGGCCTCTGGCACCCGAAGGGCGGGTTCATGACGACGGTGTCCGCGCCCTCCTCGACGGAGCGGATGTCCGAGAGTTTGAACTCCACCTCCGCTCCGAGGGACTCGGCGTTGGTGCGCGCTATCGCGAGGGCGGCTTTGGAGGCGTCGTACCCGACGACCATGCCCGCCTCGGCGAGCCAGGCGGCTATGGAGAGCATGCCGGTGCCGCACCCGAGGTCCATGACCTTGAGGCCGGCGATGTCCCCGCGGCGGTACGCCTCGAAGACGATGTCCGCGGCGATGCGGGGAGGCGTCATGTACTGCTCCATGGCCGCATCCGGCTCCGCGAACCCCGCCACGCGCTCGAGGCAGATCTCCAGGTCCCTCTTCCTCATCGTCCAAGGGGATGCCGACGGCGGATTTATGCCCTGCCGTTGGGATTCCGCACTGATTATCATAATCTGAATTATATTGTCCGAGTGCAATGCCGTCATCATGACGGGGCGGACGGAGCTCATCGGACGCGAAAGGGAGCTGGAGGAGCTCGAGCGCCGGTATGCGGAGCGCCATCCGCTGGTAGCCGTGTCCGGGCGCCCCCGCGTCGGGAAGAGCGCCCTGATAAACGAGTTCGTCAGAGGGAAGGATGCCATCCACTATGCGGCGAGCTGCACGAGGTCCGAGGACCATCTGAGGGAGTTCTCCGCGGATGTGTGCAGGGCCCTCGGCACCCCTCCCGCACGCTATGCGACGTGGTCCGACGCCATAGGGGCCTATGTCGACGGGAGGCCCGGGAGGAAGGTCCTGGTCTTCGACGACGTGCAGAACATCGTCTCCGAGGATCGCGGCTTCCTCCGGATGCTCCGGTCCGAACTGGAGGGCCGTCTGTCGGGAGGGGATGTCATGGTGATCCTCTGCGGCTCGGGACTGCCGTTCATGAGGCGGATCGTCCGCGGTGCGGACAGCCCCCTGCACGGGATGTTCCCGTACGAGCTGCGCCTGGAGCCGATCCGGTTCGGGGACACGGTCCGCGGGAACGACTACAGGCGGTCCGTGGAGGAGTACGCCGTCACGGGCGGGGTCCCGTACTACATGTAGGTGATGGACCCGTCCGCCTCGGCGGTGGAGAACGCACGCAGGCTGGCACTGTCATCGCCGTCGTTCCTCTTCGAGGAGCCCAAGCACCTCCTGCTGAGGGAGTTCAGGGAGCCGGCGGGCTACAACTCCTGCCTGAAGTCCATCGCCCGCGGCAACCGGAAGCTGGGGCACATCTGCTCGGACCTCCGGTGCAGGACATCGGACGTCACGCCCTATCTCAGCGCCCTCTGCGACGCGGGCCTGGTGGAGCGCAGGGTCCCCGTCACCGAGGGGGAGCACAGCCGCAGGGGCCGCTACGTCATCGCGGACCCGTTCACGGCACTGTGGTTCCGGTTCGCCTCCCCCCACAGGGCGGACATCGAGCTTCACGAGACGGGCAGGGCGGAGGAGGATCTCCGTGCGCACTTCATCGACTCTCACGTGTCGTTCGTCTTCGAGGACATCAGCCGTGGAGAGCTCAGGAGGCACCTGAAAGCCGCAGGGGTCGCCGCGAGGTACGGCTCCTACTGGGACGGCGGGACGGAGATCGGCGTCGTCGCGCTCGACTCGGAGCACGGGACGGCGTACGTCGGCGAGTGCAAGTACCGCGAATCCCCTGTGGGGGAGGACGTGCTCGACTCGCTGGTGAGGAAGGCGTCGGCAGTGGAGGCGTTCGACGGGATGCGCATCGTCCCGTGTCTGTTCTCCGTGTCCGGTTACACCGAGGGCGCGGTGCGCGAGGCGGAGCGCACGGGGGTGGTCCTCTTCGACCGCGGGGAGCCAGTGACGACTATCCCGACATCCGTCCGAGGCCAGCCGCGTCCTTCCGCGGAACTGCGCTTCCCGTCAATCCGGCAACGAATTTCGGAGCCGTACTGGCATAGTTTAACTAGAAGCAGATGATTCGAATCACGCATACAATGGTATGCACCTCGGAAGAGGGGGTATACTTTGGCCAAGATCAGAAGAGCAATCGTCAGCGTCTCGGACAAGACCGGAATCGTCGACTTCGTCAAGGCGCTGTCTTCCATGGGTGTGGAGATCATCTCCACCGGCGGCACCTACAAGGTTCTCAAGGAGGCGGGCATCCCCGTCGCGGAGGTGTCCGAAGTCACCGGGTTCCCGGAGATGCTGGAGGGCCGCGTCAAGACCCTGCACCCCAAGATACACGCGGGCATCCTGGCCCGCAGGGACGTCAAGGAGCACATGGCCGCCATCGAGGAGAAGGGCATCAAACCCATCGACATGGTCGTCATCAACCTCTACCCGTTCAAGCAGACCGTCCTCAAGGAGGGCGTCACCTTCGAGGAGATCGTCGAGAACATCGACATCGGCGGGCCCAGCATGATCCGCGCGGCCGCCAAGAACTACAGGGACGTCGCCGTCGTGACGAAGGCGTCCCAGTACGACTCCATCGTCTCCGAGCTGAAGGAGAAGGGCGAGCTGTCCCTGGAGACCCTCGAGGGCCTCATGACCGACGCGTTCATCGGGACTGCCAACTACGACAGCATGATCGCCAGCCAGATGTTCAAGAGGTTCGGCAACGGCTACCCGGACTCGTTCCCCATACCCTCGGAGAAGGTCGAGGACATGAGGTACGGGGAGAACCCCAACCAGTCCGCCGCGTTCTACAGGGATCCCTTCACGCCGGGCACCACCGTCGCAAAGGCGGAGCAGCTCCACGGCAAGCAGCTGTCCTACAACAACATCCTGGATCTGGACAAGGCCCTGGACATCTGCATGGACTTCGAGAAGCCCACCGCCGTGGTCATGAAGCACACCAACCCCTGCGGGCTGGCCTCCGCCGACAACATCGACGAGGCGTTCCTCACCGCGTACAACGTGGACCCGCTGTCCGCGTTCGGATGCGTCATCTGCCTCAACAGGAACTGCACCGTGGCCACCGCCACGGAGATCTCCC
>JAUNXZ010000107.1 GCA_030539515.1 Thermoplasmata archaeon | reverse complement strand
TGGAACCTCGGACGCGCGGTCACGTTCATCAAGGAGTGCGAGAAGCAGTCCGAGCTGCCCTGCCACGTCAACATGGGCATGGGCGTCGGCGGGATCCCGATGTGCGAGACCCCTCCCGTGGACGCGGTCACCAGGTGCAGCAAGGCCATGGTCGAGATCGCCCACGTGGACGGCATATAGGTCGGGGTGGGGGACACCGCCGGGATGGCAGTCTCCCACTACATGGCGTCCGGGATGGGCGGCATCCGCACCGCGGGGGACCTCGTGGCCAGGATGGAGTACTCCAGGAGCATGAAGGTGGACGACGCCAAGGCGTACGTCGCCGGCAGGCTGGGGATCTCCCCGCTGGACATCGGGGACGAGTGCATCATGAGGGAGCTCAGGGAGGAGATGATGATCGGAACGGTCACCGGCATCCCCGGAGCGCCCCGCGGAATCGCCGCGAAGATGAACATCGAGAAGCTGCTCGGCATCAGGATCAACAGCTGCGAGAAGTTCCGCTCGATGCTCAGCAACTGACTCTAAACCCGGCGGTGGCGGCCACAAGTCTCTCTCCTGCCGCCACCGCAAATTATCCCCTTAAGGTATCAGTTGACCCTTTAGGGAACCGTTGGATGGATGTAACTATCATCCATCCAACATCATCCACCCCTTGCGGGGAAAGAATAAACATGTTTAGATGAGTCTATCGAAGATACGGATTCCGCGGAAAACCCCACGGATTCCGACAGTTTTCCTGCCGCATTCCGCACGGATTCCGGCGCAACTCGGACCGCCGGAATTTTGTTGATTTAATCAATTTTTTTGTTGACCATCACAATCTTTATATTGTAATTCTCAAGAAAAATGATGAGCCCTCAATACTATTAAATATTGATTAGCTCAATAAAAAAATCGTCAGGCCGCCTGTGACGGGCGGCGGGACAAACGCAAGAATCGGAGGAAAACGATGACCAACAATCAGTACCCCGGTAGGGTCAAGATGAACGGTATCCGCCTGGAGCTGTTCAGCGAAGACGACCTGCGCGAGATCGACTACGCGACCAAAGACGTCCTGTCGACCTACGGAGTCCAGGTGTCCGACGAAGAGGGAATCAAGCTCTTCGAGGACGCCGGCTGCGAGGTCAACTACGAGACCAAGATGGTCAAGATCCCCGTGAAACTGGTGAACTGGGCGCTCGAGCAGGCCCCCAAGAAGTTCTACCTGTACGGAAGGGACGACGACCGCACCGTGATCCAGATGCACAAGGGCGATGTCCACTTCACCTGCTTCGGGACCGGCATCCAGATGTGCGACTACCTGGGCGACGGCAAGTACAACACCAGGGACTCCACCGAGGCCGACCTGGCGAACTGCGCCAAGATCGTCGACTGGGCCGACAACATCGACTACTTCTCCCTCGCCGTGTCCGCCAGGGACTGGGCCGGAGTCGGAGCCGAGGACGTCCACGAGATGATCACCTCGATCAAGAACACCAGCAAGCACTTCCACCACATCGACCCCGTGGCCGAGAACGTGGACTTCTACTTCGAGATGCTCAAGGCCTACTACGGCGGCGACGAGAAGATGGCCCGCGACAGGCCCATCATGTCCATGCTCGTGTGCCCCACCAGCCCCCTCGAGCTGAGCCACAACGCGGCCCAGGTCATCATCAAGGGAGCCAGGTACGGCATCCCCGTCAACGTCCTGTCCATGGCCATGGCCGGAGGGTCCTCCCCGATCTTCCTCGCCGGAACGCTGGTCACCCACAACGCCGAGATCCTCTCCGGACTCGTCCTGGCCCAGCTGGCCTGCCCCGGTGCCAAGGTCTTCTACGGAAGCTCCACCACCACCTTCGACCTCATCAAGGGAACCGCACCCGTCGGATCCCCGGAGCTCGCTGTCATCAGCGCCTCCGTCGCCAAGCTCGGACAGTACTACGGACTGCCCGTGTTCGTTGCCGGCATGTAGACTGACGCCAAGGTGCCCGACTCCCAGGCCGCCCACGAGAAGACGCTCACGTCGATCCTTCCCGCGCTGGCCGGAGCCAACTCCATCTACGGATCGGGCATGCTTGAGCTCGGACAGACGTTCTCGATGGAACAGCTGGTAATAGACAACGAGATCATCGCCATGAACTTCAAGGCGATGGAGGGCGTCCCCGTCAGCGAGAAGACCCTCGCCGTCGACGCCATCAAGAGCATCGGCGTGGGGAACGACTTCCTCGGCCACATCACGACGATGGAGAACTTCGAGTCCGCGTCGAACCCCCAGGTGTTCGACCGCGCGATGCTCGGGGAGTGGCGCGCCGGCGGTGCCAAGAACACCGTCGAGAGGGCCCATGAGATCGTCGTGGACGTTCTCGCAAACCACCAGGTGAAACCCATTGACGCCGACAGGCTCGCCGCGATGGAGGCCATCGTGACCAAGGCCGACGAGGCATTCAAGAAGAGAAAGGCGGAGGAGTGAAAATGAGCACTACTGAGGAACTGATCACAAGGGCGAAGGCCGCCGTCAAGGCCTACAACGTGAACGACTCGAAGGCCATCGCGAACGAGGCCGTCGCGTCCCAGGATGTCGACCTGGTCAAACTGATCTCCGACGGATACAGCGCCGGGATCATGGAAGTCGGAGTCCTGTTCGAGCAGAAGAAGGTCTTCCTTCCCCACATCATGGCCGCCGCAGGCGCCCTGACCG
Source organism: Thermoplasmata archaeon (assembly GCA_030539515.1). GTDB lineage: Archaea > Thermoplasmatota > Thermoplasmata > Methanomassiliicoccales > Methanomethylophilaceae > Methanoprimaticola. The sequence continues at coordinate 2,212 of JAUNXZ010000107.1, read as the reverse complement.
CGGGACTGGACATCATCACCCCCGAGATCGAGAAGCGCGGCGGGTCCGTCGGCGAGGGCCGCGGCAACGTCGTCATGTGCACCATCGAGGGAGACATCCACTCCATCGGCAAGGACATCGTGGCCATCATGCTGAAGGTCGCCGGGTTCAACGTCATCAACATCGGAAGGGACGTCCCGCTCAAGACCATCGTCCAGGCCTGCAAGGACAACAACGCCATCGCCGTCGGCACCTCCGCGCTGATGACCTCCACCATGGTCAACCAGAAGACCTTCGAGGAGCTCATGAAGGAGGCCGGCCTGAAGGGCAAGGTCAAGACCAACGTCGGAGGAGCCCCCGTCACCCAGCAGTGGGCCGACGAGATCGGAGCCGACATCTACTCCGAGAACGCCAACGACGCCGTCGCCAAGTTCAACGAGGCCTTCGGAGCCTGATATCCGAGAAAACACTGAGGGGGCCCCGCCCCCTCGAACCAATCTCAGAAAGGAGGCATTCAATTGACATTCGAGAATGAGACGAAAGCGCTGCACGACGCGCTCGTGTCCTGCAAGATCCCCGACATCAACAAGGCCGTCGAGGACGCCAGGGCCGCCGGCATGCCGGCCAACGACATCATCAACGCCCTCGGGGACGCCATGTCCGACGTGGGGGTCATGTTCGAGAGGGGCAAGCTCTTCCTGCCCCACGTGCTCAGCGCCGCCAACGGCATGAAGAAGGCCATGGAGGTCCTGGGACCCGAGCTCTCCGCCGGAGGCGAGGACGCCGGTGCCGCCAAGGGAACCGTCGTCATGGGAACCGTCGAGGGAGACGTCCACGACATCGGCAAATCCATCTGCTCCACCATGCTGCAGTGCGCCGGGTTCGACGTCCACGACCTCGGACGCGACGTGCCCAAGCCCCAGTTCGTCGAGGAGATCAGGAACGGCTGCAACTTCTGCGGCATGTCCGCCCTCATGACCACCACGATGACCGTCATGAAGGAGGTCATCGACATCCTCGAGAAGGAAGGACTCCGCAGCCAGGTCACCGTCATGGTCGGCGGCGCCCCCATCACGCAGGCCTACTGCGACAAGATCGGAGCCGACGTCTACGGCGAGTCCGCCTCCGAGACCACCCGCAAGGCGAAGGAGCTGGTGGCGTAAATGCCCTACACCAGAATGGGAGACGGCTCCAGGGTCGAGATGACCAAGGAGCAGATCATGGCGGACATCCAGGACGGAACCGCCGACGCCGCGGACATGGGAGGCATGCCCGCCCTGTCCTCCGAGGACATCGAGCGCATCTGCGAGATCATCTGCGACAAGAACAGGATCGTCGGAGTCGAGCCCGGAAGGGAGGTCGTCCTGACCTACGACATCGGACAGCTCGATTTCACCGGCGACAACGGCAACTCCGGGAACGGAGTGGACATGGGCAGGCTCGAGGCCGCTCTCCTGCATGAGAGGGCCCTCGGAGCCGACACGTTCGAGCTCGCCCACGCGGACTACTCGATCAAGCCCGTCAAGCCGATCATCGCCAACGAGATGCAGACCATGGAGGAGATCCAGAACGAGATCGTCATCCCCTACTTCTACGGGGCCATGCCGAACATGGGTCTCTACTACGCACCCGACGGACCCTACGGGAACCCCGCCGACCTCATGAGGGAGTTCAAGCTCGAGGAGTCCTTCGCCGCTTCCGAGGCAGCCTCGGAGCACATGGCGAGGGACATCGAGTACGTGTCCACCAGGATCATCAAGGCCGGTGCCGACGGATTCAACTTCGACACCACCGCCTCCGCGGGCGACGCCGACTTCGTCGGTGTGCTCAAGGGAGTCGAGGCCCTCCGCAGGGAGTGCCCCGACGCGTACATCAACGTGGGAATGGCCGGGGAGTCCGTCATGGGAATCCACGGGTCCATCGAGTACGACGGCCAGGTCGTCGCCGGACTCTACCCCCACCAGCAGATCAAGCTGGCGCAGAAGGCCGGAGCCAGCGTGTTCGGGCCCGTCTGCAACACCAACACCAGCAAGAGCCTGGCCTGGAACCTCGGACGCGCCGTGACCTTCATCAAGGCCTGCACCGACGTCGCCGAGATCCCCTGCCACGTCAACATGGGAATGGGAGTCGGCGGCATCCCGATGTGCGAGACCCCTCCCATCGACGCCGTGACCAGGTGCAACAAGGCCATGGTCGAGATCGCCAACGTCGACGGCATATAGGTCGGAGTGGG
>JAUNXZ010000011.1 GCA_030539515.1 Thermoplasmata archaeon | reverse complement strand
GGAGGCCGCCGCCGGTCTCTCCGCTCTGTTCGGTTGAACGGAATCTGACGTTGAAGCAAGTTAAACCCCTTACACAAACCCCTTACCTGTTCTACACCCGGAGGAGACCGCTTGACCGACTACGAGAAACTGGTCCTGAGGCTCTCCCCCGACACCGTCGCCGTCTTCCGCGCCCTGGTCTCCAGGGGCGACTTCGCGTCCATCGCGGACGGCGTCCGCAGCGTCCTGGAGGGCTACGCCGACGGCATGGTCGCCGAGGGCGTCGTCCCCGACTACGACGTGGAGGAGGTCCTGGACATCTCCGAGCTCACGCCGGACGGCAGGACCCTTGACGACATGGTCCGCGCGGCCGCCGGCCGCTACATGGACGAGGCTGGTGCCGGTGAGCGAGGCCTGCGACGTCATGCTGTTCGTCTGCGGGGGCGGGGCGTGCCACGTGATCCGCGAGCACGAGCCGTCGTCCATGCCCGTGGTGATGCTCAATCCCGACTCGCCGGACGAGGACACCGAGGCGGCGTTCCGTCCCGCGGCCCATGCCGTCGCCCGCGCGGCGGTGGAGGAGCACGCGGAACTCGTGTCGAGGATGCGCATAGTGTTCGTCTACGCCATACTCGGAGGGGACATGGGCTCCATCCTCGTCTCCGAGGTCACGAAGTACGCGCAGGAAGCCGGATGCAGGGTGGTCGCCGTCGCCGGGATACCGTGGGAGGAGGGCACGCCGCGCCGCGGCAGGGCCCTGGACATGCTGCCGGAGGTCGTCGCCTCCGCGGACCGCACCCTGGTCTCCGACGGGCTGGCTGTTGCGAAGCTGATGGACGACAACGTGCGCACGATAGACTCGATCGTCCGCGCATCCGGGTACGCGATGCAGAACGCGCTGGACAGCCTGGCGCAGCTCGCCGAGGGCCCCTTCTTCAGCACCCTGCCCGAGAGCGCCTACACCTACTCGTACGTGAAGGACCTCGATCCGGTCCGCGCTGTGGAGCGCGCGATGGACGCCACGGCGTTCCCGACGGACCCCGCCTACGGGAAGATGACCGTCACGGTCAGCTCCGCGTTCGGGAGGGCCCAGCTGGAGGAGGTCTTCGAGGCCGTCGTGTCGAGGACGGGGATAATACCGGAGATCGTGAAGAGGGACGACCGCGAGGACACCAGGGTCCTGGTCTTCCTGCCCGTCAGGCTCAGTCCTTCTTCTCCCAGGGCTTCCCGTTCCTGATTATCCTCACGGCGTCTCCGATGACGCCCATGATCGTGCGGAACTCGTACTCCGATGGGATCGACCGTCCCATCATGCGCCTGAACATCACCCTGGTCCCGTTCCTGCGGTTCACGGGGTACCCGACCTCGTCCATCAGGTCGTCGAAGGTGCTGAAGAGGCGCTCCTTCTGCTCCCTGCTGGCCGGCAGGGACTTGCGGGGCACGTGGTCGGCCTGGTACATCTCGTACATGACGATGGTGGCCGCGTGGGAGAGGTTCAGGATCGGGAACTCGTCGCCGGTCGGCACCCAGACGAGCACGTCGCAGTGCTCCAGCTCCTCCTGGAGGAGCCCGATGTCCTCGCGCCCGAAGACGAACGCGATCTTCTGCTCGTAGCCCCTGGCGCCCTCGGCGAACTCCCTGACGGGCACCGGGATGCGGGTGTAGTTGCTGTCTCCCTTGGTGGTGACGCCGCTGGTGCCGGCCACCAGGAAGCAGCCCTCCAGGGCCTCGTCCAGCGAGGACACTATGCGGACGTCCTCGAGGATGAAGGACCCGTGCTTGGCGCGGCGGTAGGCGTCGTCGTCCAGCTCGCAGGACGGGTTCACCAGGACCAGGTCCCTGAGGCCGAAGTTGGCCATCGAGCGGGCGATGGCGCCCACGTTTCCGGGGAACTTGGGTCCCACGAGGACGATCCTGAAATCTGCCATGGTGCGCTGAGCGCTGTCGCGTACTTAATTGTTGACGGGATAACGATATACGCGCGTCCGTCCTTGAGCGGCCGTGGACATTCCTAAGAGCCATCCGAGATACAAGTCGCTCATGACCAGGGAGCTCCTGGTCGAGATGGTCGGGAAGGGCGTCGTCACGCCCACCGGCCTGATATCGCAGGGCCGCGGGGAGGCGTACGACTACCTCATGGGCGAGCGCACCATCGCGCCCGCCGAGGATGCCGAGCGCGCGGCAGCAGCCTACATGCTGGAGGCGGAGAACCCCGTGGTCTGCATCAACGGCAACGCCGCGGCGCTGGACGCGCCCGGGCTGATAGCCCTCGCCGAGGCGATACCCGCCAGGATCGAGGTCAACCTCTTCCACCGGACCCCGGAGAGGATGGAGGCCGTGATCTCCCATCTGGAGGCCAGCGGTGCCAAGGAGGTCCTGGGCAGGGAGCCCGACGAGAGGATCCCCGGCCTGGAGCACGACCGCGCCCTCTGCACCAGGGAGGGCATCTGGTCCAGCGATGTCATCCTCGTCCCGATAGAGGACGGGGACAGGGCGGAGGCCCTCGTCGCCATGGGGAAGAAGGTCATCTCCATCGACCTGAACCCGCTGTCGCGCACGTCCAAGGCCGCCACGGTCCCGATCTGCGACGAGATCTCCCGCGCCACGGGCAACATGCTCCGCTTCGTCGGGGAGATGAGGGACGACCCGAAGGCAAGACTAAAGGCGATAGATGCGTTCTCGGGGACGGAATGCCGCCGCCGCACGGTGGACGCGATCTGCGACTCCCTGCGCGCGGGGTTCGAGTGATAACATGGACGATCTAGCGAAGAAGGGCTCGCTGAGGCTCCACTGGGCCGAGGAGCACATGCCCGTCCTCATGGACATCAGGAAACGCTTCATCGACGAGCAGCCCCTGGCCGGGCTCAAGGTCGGCATGGCCCTCCACACGGAGGCCAAGACCGGCATGCTCGCCGTCACCCTCGCCGACGCCGGCGCCAAGATCAGGCTCGCCAGCTGCAACCCCCTGTCGACGGACGACTCGGTCGCCGCCGCCCTCAGGGAGGAGTACGGCCTCGACGTCTACGCGAAGAAGTGGGAGACGGACAAAGAGTACTACAACAACCTCAACACGGTCCTGAACATGGCGCCGGACTACATCATCGACGACGGGGCGGACCTCATCGCCATGGTGCACACCTCCAGGAAGGACGTCCTCGGCAACGTGAAGGCGGCCAACGAGGAGACCACCACCGGCGTCCAGAGGCTCAAGGCCATGGCCAACGACGGCGCCCTGAAGTTCCCCGTCCTGGACGTCAACGACGCCAAGATGAAGTTCATGTTCGACAACCGCTACGGCACCGGCCAGTCCACCTTCGACGGGTGGATGAACGCCACCAACCTGATCATCGCGGGCAAGAGGCTCGTGGTAGCCGGGTACGGATGGTGCGGCAAGGGCGTCGCCATGCGCGCCAAGGGACTCGGCGCGTCCGTCATCGTCACCGAGGTCGACCCCATCAAGGCGATCGAGGCCAAGATGGACGGCTTCGAGGTCATGCCGATGGTCAAGGCCGCGGAGATCGCGGACATCATCATCACCGTCACCGGCTGCAAGGACATCGTGAACGCGGACGTCCTCAAGGTGATGAAGAGCGGCTGCGTCATGGGCAACGTCGGGCACTTCGACAACGAGATCAGCAAGACCGCCCTGGACGAGATCACCGTCGCCAAGGAGAGGGTCCGCGACTTCATCGACGAGTACAAGACCCGCGACGGCAGGAGGCTGTACCTCATCGCGGAGGGCAGGCTCATGAACCTCGGGGCCGGGCAGGGCCACCCCGCGGAGATCATGGACATGAGCTTCGCCACCCAGGCCCTCGGACTCGTGTACATGGTCAACAACCACGACCGCATGGACAACGACGTCCGCGCCGTGCCGGCGGAGATCGACGAGGAGATCGCCAGGATCAAGCTGAGGTCCATGGGCGTGGAGATCGACTCCCTCACGGACGCGCAGGTGTCCTACATCACCGGATGGGAGGAAGGAACCTGAAGGACCCGTTCCTCTCGGTCTACGGCCACACGACCCTGGACCAGATCATGACGGTCCGCAAGTTCCCGGACCCCAACACGTCGGAGGACGTCCTCACCAAGAAGTCCTCCCTCGGGGGAACAGGCCCGAACATCGCCGTCGCGGCGGCGAGGCTCGGCTGCCCCACGGCGCTCTGCGCGCTCGTGGGCAGGGACTTCCCGGAGGCCCAGAGGGAGTTCATCGAGAGGTCCGGCGTCATAATGGACGAGTTCGTCACCGTGGACGACTACGAGACGTCCACCGCTGTGGTCATCAACGACCCCGGGCTGACGCAGAAGGTCCTGTTCTTCCAGGGCCCCCAGGGCATCGCCAGCGAGCTGGGGATCGAGCTTACCTCGAACGCCAGGCGCTCGAAGCACGTGCACTTCTGCACCGGGGACCCGGAGTTCTACATCGACGTGATGCTGAAGGCCGAGAGGCCCAGCAAGTCCCTGGACCCCGCCCAGGAGTCCCACAGGATCTGGAACCCGGACAACTTCAACCGCGCCCTGCCCCTGGCGGACGCGGTGTTCTGCAACAACTTCGAGGCCGAATCCCTGTGCCGCTACGCGGGCAAGGCGGACATCCTGGACCTGGAGAAGGACCTGGTGGTCTGCACCATGGGGGACCGCGGGTCCGTCGCGAAGGTGGACGGGGAGGTCCTCAGGATCCCGGCCGTGGAGGCCGACCGCGTGGTCGACGCCACCGGGTGCGGGGACACCTACCGTGCGGGATTCTATGCAGCGCTCTACCGCGGGTACCCCGTGCCGGAGGCCCTCGTCGTGGCGTCCGCCGTCGCCTCGTTCGTCATCGAGGAGACCGGCGCACTCACTAACGTCCCCACCTGGGAGATGGCCGAGGCCAGGGCCGAGCCCTACCTCGGGCGGATCCACTGAAACGGCCCCCTAGGGGGCCCTTCCTCTCCTTCATCTGCCGCCGTTGACGGTCGCGTCCGTGGGCACCTCGACCCCGAGCTCCGTCAGGATCGTCTTCTGGAGCGGCGACATCTCGTTGAGCACCCACCTGTCACCCACGCGGGTGACCTTCAGCTTCCCCATCTCGGACACCGCCTCCATCGGGGAGATCCGGTTCCTCAGGGAGCTGGCCGCCAGGCGCGTCCGCAGCTCGTTGCGCACGGCGATGGCGGCGAATTCCTGGATGAACGACCCGTTGCCCTCCAGTATGGACGCGAAGTACCTGGCGCCCTCTTCGAGGTCCAGCCTGAACTGGCGGATGTAGAACTCGGACTCGTTCTGCCTGTCCAGCATGTCCAGGAAGTCGTTCCACGGACGGGAGGTGGTGGTCATGACCACGGTCTTCCCGCACTTGTTCTCGGCGGCGGAGATCGCGTTCCTCCTGCGCACGGCCCGGGCCATCCCGTCCTCCCCCTCGGCGATGTCGAACATCCCCAGCACGTCGGAGTACAGGGTGCGGGCCTCGTCCCTCCTGGCGGAGTCGGACCACTCCGTGGACGCGACGGCGGACTCCAGCTCCTCCAGGCGGGAGTACAGCGCCAGGACCTCGTCGTTCCTGCGCTTCTCGTTGATGTAGACGAGGAACCTCAGCGTCCCGCCGCTGACCTCCTCCGTCTTCTCGTAGACGCGGTACACCGAGCCGCGGTAGACGAAGGTGTCCAGCGGGCCCTTCAGGGCCTTGGAGCTCTCGGCCATGAGCCTCCTGCCCATGGGGGTGTCGGTGCTCAGAGGAGCGGAGAACGGGATCCCGGAGGACATGAGCCCGGAGACCTCCCTCTCGTTGAACACGCGGGGCCTCAGGAAGAACTCGGTGCCCCTCATGCCGAGGCCGCGGAGGTCCGCGGTTATCGAAGACATGGCGGACGCGTCGCTCTCCTCCGGGGTGGTGAACGCGAAGTAGAAGCAGCGGTCCCCCGAGAACCCGAGAGACACCTTGATCTTCGGCAGCCCGGAGAAGCCGTAGCCCACGTCCCCGCGGACCGTCTCGAGCGGAGTGAAGCTCTCCGCCAGGGACATCAGCTCGTAGACGACGGCGTCCCCGCCGTCGGCAAGCTCCCGGAACAGGGTGTGGCGGTCGTTGAACGCGGCGCCGAGGTTGATCAGCATCTTCCTCAGGGTCGACCAGTCGGACATGTCGTCGATGCCCAGCATCTCCGGGAGGAAGCACTCGTTCAGCAGGTCCACGGACATCGACGGGGGGCCGGGGCGGACCGCGCGGTTCAGGAAGAACCCGGCCATGATCCTGCCGTTCTTGGCGCCGTACGTGCGCTCCAGCGCGTCGACGATCCCGGCGTCCCTGGCGATCTCCAGCATCAGGTAGTACTGCCCGAAGGACTTGCTCTGGACGGGCGCGGGGGATTCCACCACGCGCTCGGCCGCCTTGCCGACGAGGTTCCCGTCCTCGTCGCACTTCCCGATGTACCTGCGGGTCTGGCGCGAGCTCTTCTTCACCGGATCCCACGTGGATTCGACCTCGTAGAGGTAGTGGTTCCCCTTGACCTTCTGAACAACCCTGTAGGTCATCGAACCAATATTGTTACTATGGATATATTATTCCATCGTTATAATTCCACATAGCCAGACTACTGTAACAACCTGGTTATAATGCCATTATAACCAACTCATCCATCATACTCTTTTAAATACTGTTAGACGAAATTTTCATCAAACACCAACAGGAGGAAACGAACTGAACGCAGAAATCGAGAATGTTAGGAACGCAATCCTGCATTACGACATCAAGAATATCAACTCCCTCGTGCAGAAGGCGATGGACTCCGGGGCCGCTCCCGGGGAGATCCTCGACGAGGGAATGATCTCCGCCATGGACGAGATCGGCACCGGGTTCAAGGAGAACAGGATCTTCATGCCCCAGATGCTGGTGGCCGCCAAGACCATGCAGTCCGGGCTGGAGCTCCTCAAGCCCCACCTGAAGGGCGACGCGTCCGCGTCCAAGGCCGGCAAGGCCGTCGTCGGCTCCGTCATGGGGGACGTGCACGACATCGGGAAGAACATCGTGGCCATCATGCTCGAGGGCATCGGCCTGGAGGTCGTGGACCTCGGGGCGGACGTCCCCAACGAGCAGTTCCTCGAGGCGATCCGCGACGGCGGCGACGTCAAGTACGTCGCGGCGTCCTCGTCCATGACGCCCACCAGGGCCAGCCTCAAGGCGGTCGTCGAATCCATCAAGGGAAGCGAGTACAGGGACAGCGTCGTGGTCATGGTCGGCGGGGCCACCATGGACCAGCTGTACTGCGACGAGATCGGCGCGGACATCTACACGGCGGACGCGGCATCCGCGTCCCAGAGGGCCAAGGAGATCAAGGGCGGCAGGCCCGTCTCCGACGTCGCCGCCGACTCCAGGAACGTGGCGATGGCATCCATGGGCAGGATGTCCGCATCCTCGGAGGAAGCGGACGAGGAGTTCACCGGCATCAGGCGCCACCTGCTCGAGCCGGCCATCAGGCAGGTCGGCCACTCCGAGAGGAAGCCCCTGTCCACCAAGGACAACCTCCTCGAGACCCTCAAGCACGAGAAGGGCTGCCCGGACCGCTACGTCAACCAGTACGGGTTCTTCGACCTGGTCTTCGACCCGGTCCTGTTCAGGTCCTTCAACCTGGGCGCGTTCTTCGGCGGCGTCCCCGAGTTCGAGGACGGATGGGGCGTCCCCCAGCAGTTCCCCGCCGGGTCCGGCGGCCCGCACCCCTCCGGCACGGTCATCAAGGACATCACCCACTGGCAGGACTATGTGAAGCCCCCGTCCATGGAGTTCACCGCCGCCGACTGGGCCCCCACCAAGGAGCAGGCAGCAGGCATCAGGGGAGGCGACAAGTTCCTGGGCATCGCCATGCTCACCGGCCTGTTCGAGAGGACCCACTTCCACCTGGGCATGCAGGAGGCGCTCGTCGAGTACTACGAGCACCCGGAGGAGATGCAGGAGCTCATCGACTACTTCACCGAGTGGGAGATCCAGTCCCTGGACGAGGTCTTCGCCAACATCGAGCCCGAGGTCCTGTTCCACCACGACGACTGGGGGACGGCGATCAACTCCTTCCTGGACCCCGTGTCCCACAGGAAGTTCTTCTACGAGCCGTACAAGAAGATCTACAACCACTTCAGGGAGCTCGGAGGGGAGATCGTCATCCACCACAGCGACTCCTGGGCGGCCAACCTCGTGCCCATCTGGTGCGACATGGGCGTGGACATCTGGCAGGGCCCCATCGCGGACAACAACATCCCCGACCTCATCGACAGGTACGGCGACAAGCTGACCTTCATGGGCGGCATCGACGACGCCTTCGTGGACATCCCCGACTGGAACGCGGAGGTCGTCGCGAAGTACGTGGAGCAGCAGTGCGACGCCATCGGGACCACGAGCTTCATCCCCTGCCTCACCCGCGGCCTGGGCATGAGCGTGTTCCCCGGGGTGTACGACTGCATCTCCGAGACCATCGACAAGGTCAGCGCCAGGAAGTTCTGATCCCGGCAATCGGAGGGGGTCCTGAGTAGCCGGGCCCTCTCCGGAAACCAGTTACGCGGCATCCGCCGCGGTTCTCACCTCTCGCCCTCGGCGAGGGCCTCCAGACTCCTTCCCGGAACCAGCGCCTCGGTCAGGCGCCCGAGGCGGGACATCATGATGTTTGCCAAGACTCCGGTCAGCAGGCAGATGACCACCGTCCCCGGGCCGATACCTGCGGCGTACCCTACGGTCGCGAATCCGATGCACGCGGCAATCACCGCCATCAGGGTGTCGGCGGACACGCGCACGATGCCGTACCTCCTCCCGGAGCGCACGGCTATCGCGTACGAGACGCCGTCGGCGGGGAGCATCGTCACGTCCGCCACCGCCTGGATGTACGCGGTGAACGCGGTGAAGACGAGCCCGATCAGCAGGCAGAGGCACTTCAGCGGGATGCCCTCGGGGTCGAACCCGCCCAGCAGGGCCATGAACAGGTCCATCAGCGCCCCGAAGACGACCGCAACGCCGAGCTCTAGAACGAGGTCCGTCCTCCCGGCGCGGTCCAGCGACCTCCAGGACACGGCCCCCTGGATCCCCACGAGCAGGAAGTTGAACAGCATCGTGAACATCCCGTAGGACAGCGGGAGCGCCTCGGACAGGACGTACGGGATCGTGACGGGCGGGGAGTTCCCGACAGCCGCGCGCGTGAGCACAACGTTCCCCGCGGCGGTTACGACCACGCCGGCCGCGAACACGGCGTAGCGCCTCCCCCTGCTGCCGTCCATGGGACATCGGACGCGTTGCGGGGATATAACGGAGTCCCGCAACCTTCTTTATCGGCCCCCGCCGTCTCCGGCGCATGACCCTCTACTGCCTCACGGGCACGCCCGGCACCGGCAAGTCCTCCGTGTCCGCGGAGCTCCGCTCCCGCGGCTGGGACGTGGTGGACGGCAAGGCCTTCCTGAGGGAGCACGGGCTCCTCGGGGAGTACGACGCCGAGCGCGACACCTACGAGGTGGACCTGGACGACTTCAACGATGCGCTGGAAGCGTTCCGCGATGCCGAGGGCCCCGTGGTCCTGGACAGCCACCTGTCCCACTTCATGGACTCCAGCGGGATAGTCGTCCTCCGCTGCAGGCCCTCCGTGCTGGCGGAGCGCCTCAGGGCCCGCGGGTACTCCGAGGCGAAGGTCCGCGAGAACGTGCAGGCGGAGATCCTGGACGAGATCCTGGTGGAGGCGACGGAGACCGACATCCCCGTCGGGGAGCTGGACACCACCTCCGCGACAATCGCGGAGATAGCGGACGCCGCGGAGAAAATCATAAGAGGGCACGCGCCCGATTACCCCCTGGGCAGCACGGACTGGTCAACGGAGATGGAAGAATGGTTCTAGACGGACAGAGGGCAAGGGTCGACTTCGCGCTGACCCCGGTCGCGAGGAAGCTGATCAACGTCAACCCCAACACGATCTCGTGGATCGGGCTGATCCTCGCGTTCCTGTGCGGTCTGATATTCTACCTGAGCGGCACCGAGGGGCGCGAGTGGCTCCTCCTGGTGGGCGCGCTGATGACCATCGTCTCGGGCTACTTCGACGCCCTCGACGGGAAGGTCGCCAAGCTCTCCGGCAAGGCCGGTCCCAAGGGCGACTACCTCGACCACGTGTTCGACAGGTACGCCGACGTCTTCATGATCGGCGGAGTGGCGTTCTGCGCCACATGGTGCGACCCGTACCTGGGCATGCTGGCCCTCGTCGGGACGCTGCTGACGTCCTACATGGGCACCCAGGCACAGGCCATCGGGGCCCCCAGGCTCTACGCCGGGCTCCTCGGGAGGGCCGACAGGGTCGTGCTCTCCACGCTGTTCCCGATCATCCAGTACGTGATGATGCAGTTCGGATACGGGTGGTTCGACGTCTTCGGGATCGAGATCTGCTGGATGGAGATCATGATGCTCTGGTTCGCCGTCGTCGGGAACCTCACCGCCATCCAGAGGGCCATCATCACCTGGCGCAACCTCGGGAAGATGTATCCGGAGGGCGGGGAGAGGAAGGAAGAGGAGTGACCCTCGGTTCCTCAGGCATCCGACGGGGATGACGTGAACCCCGTCGGGGCGGGTGTACGCATAGCCGCGGCCGGCGATCACCGTGAGGAATGCGGGGCTGCCGCATGCGTCCCCGTTGATGACTTCGGTGAGCCAGGGCCGGTTCATTGCTAGACTTGTGACGATTTTATTGCGAGACTTGTGACATGAGCCGGCATCACAATCCGGCAGAATCCATGAGACTCATGGCATCGGCGTCCGCAATAGGAAAAGAAGTCTGGACAGGCACGCCGTTGGATGAATCTTGGCGGTCCGCGGTCATCCCTGCTTGGGCTTCCCTGCGCCATTCCCGTCCTTCGTCCCGTCGCCGTCCGGCTTCCTCCTTCCGTTCCCGGACTTGGAGCGGTAGTAGGACAGCGGGTGGTTCATCCACTCCTGCTGGCAGAGCTGGTCGGGGTTGTAGCAGAGGCCGTTGGTCTTCATAGTGGAGCACTCCGGCGGGGAGTAGCCGTCGGTTCCGCTGAGCTCTCCGGTGATGTGCTTGATCTGGTACTCGGACTTCGACTCGTCGAAGTCGGGGGACTCGGCGAACACCCTGATGATCTCGTCGTAGGACAGCCCGAGGGCGTGCAGGTACGTGACGAGCGCGAACCTCGCGCTGTGCGGGAGGTTCATCCCCTGCCTGGACATCTCCATGATGCGCCTGATGCACGGGGGCAGGTACTCGGCCTTCATCCCCTCCCCTCCGGTGGGGCTGAAGCGCGCCTTCGTCTCGATGAGCGCCATCTGCACGGCGGTGACGTCCCCCCTCAGGTACGGGCGGTACTCCTCCGGCGTCATCAGGGGGAGCTCCGACTCGATCTTGTCCTGGAGCGCGTTCTGCATCAGACGGCTGAACTTGTCCTGCGGGAGGTACACCATGCCGGAGTGGACGTCGCTGTTGATCAGCTTCCAGTCCACGCTCTTCAGGCGGTTGGCCAGGCGGAGGTAGTCGGTGAAGCGCATCCTCATGATCCCGTCCGGGTCCGCGGACGTGGGGATGCTCAGCTGCTCGGAGACCTCCACCACCGTGGAGCGGTCCTCGCCGACGAGGATGGAGTTCATCCTCACCGCTTCCGCCAGCGCGTAGCGCTTGGTGAGGAACCTGTCCCCCACCTGGGAGACCACCATCCTGGCGTAAGGGTACGAGAGCACCTCCATGAGGCGGTCGTACTCGCTGGCCCTGACCATCGGGACGTAGGAGACCTCGGAGCGCTCGAGGGCGTCCATGACCCTCCTGACGCCCCTGGAGCGGGCCGGCTCGTAGGACGGGGAGGTGATGAGGCTCCCGATGTCGGCGCCGCTGTCCTCCACGAACTGGGCGGCCTCCTCCAGGAACGGGAACTTCGCTATGCGCTCCGAGTCCATGCCGTTGCCAACACAGTGCCCTTAGATAATTGTGCGCCGGCCGTTCCTTCGGAACACGACGATGTCCCTTATGCGCTTGAGGACGGACGGGTCCTCCAGGACCCGGAGCAGGTCCTCCGGGCCGTCGAACGGGCGCTCGGCGGCTATCCGCTGCGCCCTCTTCCTGCCGATCCCTGGGAGGGCCTCCAGGGCGGACATGGGCATCCTGTTGATGTCGAACGGGTAGGTGACGCCGGTCACGGAGCGGTAGCCCCAGTCGGTGACGTAGACGTCGCGGAACTCCCCCACGTCGACCCTGTAGGGTATGCCGATCAGGAGCGGGTACGACCCGATCTGCCTGCCGAAGGTGGTGTTCCCGTCCTGCAGCTCCGTGTACACGTCGCGGAGCACCGTCCCGTAGGGGGCGACCCTCTCCAGCATCACGCGGTCGACGTCCTCGCGGACCACCTCCTTGAAGCGCTTGAACCTGCGCTGGTCCACGCGGACGGAGAACTCCCTGCGCACCGGGAGCACCTGGCGGATGTTGATCCTGCGGACGGCGAGCCCCTCGTCCCTTATGCGCCCGAGGATCTCCATGTCCATCCCGTAGGTGGCGGCGGTCTCCCCCTCGAGGCCGCAGATGATGTTGATCCCGGGGAGAAGGCGGGGCATCCCGCGGGGACCGCGGGAGCCCCCGACGCGGTTGATCATGCGCACCGCGTCCATCACCTGGTCCGCGGTGCTGTTGAGGTTGTTCTCGATGACGACGCGCGGGTCGGCCGACTCCATGCCGAGGGCGAGCACGTTCCCGTCGGTGCAGCGGGACGCCAGCGTCTCCAGGACACGCTCGGACTCGTCCGGGTGCGTGGAGATCACCGCGGCGTTGGCGTTGTCCACGTGGAGCACGTCGAAGCCCAGCGACTGCAGCCCCTCGAACAGGTCGTCCACCTTCTCCGGGGACGGCCTGGGGACCGGCGAGTCCGGGTCCGAGCCGTAGGACACGATGCACGTCTGCCCGCCGACCCTGAGGTTCCTCACCCCGAGCTCCCGCAGGCGGGACGCCTCGGCGATTATGTCGTCCGGCGAGCGCATCAGGGGCCTGCCCTTGGATGGCTCGATGCAGTACGAGCATCCCCCGCTGGAGTACCTGTGGCACCCGCGGTAGGACTCCACCTCGGCGATGAGCGGCTGGGGGAAGTCCTGGTGCGACGTCACGATGTCGGCGCCGAGCATCATCCACCTGTTCCACTCGTCCAGGGTCCTGAGCCTCTCCCCGACCTCCTTCCCGGTCATCCCGTCGTACAGGGACGCGGCCAGGTCGCGCTCTATCGCGAAGTCGAAGAGCGACGCCGCGGGGGACGAGGCCGCGGAGCCCCCCACCAGCCTCCACCCCTTGAGCTTCGGGACCAGCGCCTCCAGCTCCCTCACCGACATCGGCATCGAGCGGAGGTACTTCCCCGGGACGGTGTTACCGGACAGCACCACGCTCACGCTGGCGTCTGGGATTCTCGCACCGTTCCTGATCATGTCGACCGTGAGGTACTCGACCCTGTCCGCGCCCGCGTCGAGCGCCGCGCTCGCTATCGAGCGGACCATCGGCGATATGTACGGCGGAACGCCGAGGGCCGCCGGGTCGTCTATGTACCCGTCGACCACCAGGACCGAGATCTCCCTAGCCATGCGGTGGCGATGCGCCTGCGTGTATATCAGCGAACCGTCCGACGTATCAGAGTAATATACCATAGGGTGTTGACAGGAGGGCAGATGACCGAATACCGCGGGAAGTGGGCCCCGGAAGGCCTTGTGGAGACGCTGTGGGGAGACGGCGTCAGGCGCACGCGCACCATCATCGCGCTAGTCTACCTCGCGGTATCGATGCTGTTCCTCCTCGACGTGTACCTGGACAACGCGGTCACCGAGGTCATGAGGGACAGGTGGGAGGACGCGCAGACCCTCTTCGGCGGGGAGTTCCCCGTCACGGAGTACCCTCCCCTCTCGATCATCTTCATCGCCATCCCGCGCCTGGTCGGCTGGACCGTCTGGGGGTACGAGATCGCATGGGTCGCCATGATGTTCGTCGTGTTCCTCGTCGGCCTGGAGATGGTCAACCGCATCGCCGCCCGCCTGGACTACTCCCCGAGGCGCGCGATGTGGATGTACGCGGTCCTGATGATCGTCATGTACGAGTTCGTCCTGGACAGGTTCGACGCCGTCGCCATGGTCCTAGCGCTGTGGTCGATCCTCCTGTTCATGGAGAAGCGGTACCGGTGGGCATTCGTCGTCCTGGCCGCCGCGACCCTCGTGAAGGTCTACCCGGCCATCCTCTTCCCGGTGTTCCTCATATGCCTGGCCCACGGCGAGGGCATAAAGGCCGCCCTGAAGGGCTTCGCCGCGTTCGCGGTCACCGGCGCGGCGGTGGTCGCCGTATGCTGTCTCATAAACCCCGACATCATCACGAACTTCCTCAGCTACAACACCGGCAGGCCGCTGCAGATCGAGTCCGTCGCGGCCTCACCCGTGTACTTCCTCTCGCGCCTGGGCTTCTCCGACTGGTGGATCCAGGCGGCCGGCGACGTGGGCTCCTTCGGGTCGGTCAACGTCAGGGGCGAGCTCGCCGACGCGGTGGCCGACGCCATCCTGCCGCTCACCATAGCCGCGACGGTGCTGCTGTGGCTGCTGTACCTCGTCAAGGTCCGCTCCGGGCCGAGGATGGACATGAGGCTCCTGGCCCTGGCCTGCCTGGCGTCGGTGCTTGTGTTCGTGACGTTCAACAAGGTTTACTCCACCCAGTACACCATCTGGTTCTACGCCCCGTTCATGCTCATCGTCATGATGTCCGGCAGGAGGTTCGGCGACAGGACGTTCCTGCTGATGCTCGCCATCGCCGTCCTCGGGCTTATCAACTACCAGTACAGCTACAAGATGCACGACTCCGGCTTCTTCACGGACGAGGGCATGGTGGTGCTGCTGGTCAGGAACATCGTGCACGTGGCGCTCACCTACGTCATCGTCAGGGAGATCTGGCGCAGCGGAACCGGCCGGGACGACCCCGCGGAGGACATCCCCGACCTGTCCGCCGATGCTCGCTCCCAATGATGCCTGGCACACGCCCGGTTGTTCGAATCCCCATCCAGCGCTTAATGATTATATATGGGGAATCCAATGGGTGCTTTTAGAATTCGAAGGATATCTACGAATTTCGTAGAATCCATAGGATCATGAGGAATCAAAATGGCATACGACAAGGACATCAGTGTCGAGGAGCGCCTGGAGAAGGCGAAGAAGCCCGGACAGGACGCCAAGATCCTCCACAGGTTCTACCAGGGAAAGATCGAGACCGTCCCCAAGGCGTGCGTCAGGTCCTTCGACGACTTCGCCATCTGGTACTCCCCCGGCGTCGCCGAGCCGTGCAAGGAGATCGCCGCGGACCCCGACATGGCCTACGAGGAGACCTGCAAGTGGAACACCGTCGCCGTCGTATCCGACGGTACCCGCGTCCTCGGTCTCGGGGACATCGGACCCGAGGCCGCCATGCCCGTCATGGAGGGCAAGGCCATGCTGTTCAAGTACCTCGGAGGCGTGGACTGCGTCCCGATCTGCCTGGACACCAAGGACCCCGACAAGATCATCGAGACCGTCAGGCTCATCGCCCCCTCCTTCGGAGGAATCAACCTCGAGGACATCTCGAACCCCAAGTGCTTCGACATCCTCGACGAGCTCAGGAGGGACTGCAAGATCCCCGTCTGGCACGACGACCAGCAGGGAACCGCCACCGTCGAGGTCGCCGGGGCCATCAACGCCATGAAGCTCGTCGGCAAGAAGCTCGAGGACGCCAACATCACCGTCATCGGCGCCGGAGCGGCGTCCATCGCCATCGCCAGGCTCCTGCTCGCCACCGGCTTCAGCCCCAAGAACATGTGCATGTGCGACTCCAAGGGCATCCTGAACCTGGAGAGGGAGGACGTCAAGGCCGGCTTCCGCCAGAAGTGGGAGATCTGCGAGAAGACCAACGGTGCCGGCAAGACCGGCGGCATCAAGGAGGCCATGGAGGGCGCCGACATCGTCATCGCCGCGTCCAAGCCCGGCCCCGGCACGATCCCCGCCGAGTACGTCAAGCTCATGGCGGACGACCCCGTCATCTTCGCCACCGCCAACCCCATCCCCGAGATGTGGCCCTGGGAGGCCAAGGAGAACGGGTGCAAGGTGTTCGCCACCGGCAGGTCCGACTTCCCCAACCAGGTCAACAACTCCATGGGATTCCCCGCCATCTTCAGGGGAGTGCTCGACGTGAGGGCCAAGACCATCACCGACGAGATGTGCATCGCCGCCGCCCGCGAGCTCGCGGCATGCGCAGAGGAGAAGGGCCTGTCCGAGGACTATATCATCCCGACCATGGCCGAGGCCGAGGTCTTCCCGAGGGAGGCCGTCGCCGTCGCCATGAAGGCCCAGGAGCAGGGAGTCGCCAGGCTCAAGCTGAGCAGGCAGGAGCTCCACGACAGGGCCGAGGCGATGATCACCAGGTCCAGGGCGCTCACCGCCCAGATGATGAAGGACGGGTTCATCCCGGACTGCAGCTCGGTCCTCCAGTGAGGATCCCGGAGGGGGCCCTCCCCCTCCCCAAACCGCTCCGTTTCTGCGCCCGTGCGCTTCGCGGGCACCCTCTTCCCATCCGGTGAATGATAAATAACGCCTGGGGCATGCCCTAGCATCAGGGGATGCGGAATGAACGGCACATCAGAGGATTCCAGGCCAGCCAAGGCGCCCGCGTTCGGGGGCTCAGGCGACGCTTCGCTGTTCCCCGGCATAATGGAGACCGCCGCCCGCTCCTACCACGGATGCGGGGAGGCGTCCTCCGTCTGCATATTCTGCGCCGACCTCTGCTGCCCCGCGGCGGAGGCGGTGTCCAACCTGGCCGACGAGGTCGGCCGCGTGCCCGTCCCGGTGGTCTGCGACAGCAGGGTCCCCGGATGGGTCGGCCCCGGCACCGACGCGATCCTCGTGTCGTACTCGGGCGACTGCCCCGCCGTCCTGACGGCGAGGGAGACCCTCCGCGCCCGCGGATGCCGCATCCACGCGGTCACGTCCGGGGGGCAGCTCCTCCGCGGTTTCTCGAGGGGCGAGGACCTGGCGCTGGTCCCGGCCGGTCTCGGGCCGTCGGGGGCGGTGGCGTCCGTGCTCGGCACGCTGTGCGCCATGGTGTCCGGCATGGGCGTCCTCGACGCGATGCCCCACCTCCGCAGGGCGGCCGATTCCGCCCGCGCCCGCATGGACGACCTCGACAGGGTGGCATCCGCCGCGGCCACGAAGCTGTCCGGAGGCGTGGTCGCCGCGTACAGCGCATCAGACGTCAGCGCCTGCTCCAGGCGCGTCATGGACGCCGTCAGGCAGTCCACGGGGGACCTCTCCTTCTACGGGGAGCTCCCGGAGTTCGACCACAACGAGCTGGTCGGCTGGTCCGACCCCAACGCCCACGCCCCGGAGCTCCGCATGCTGGTGCTCAGGAGCGGGAGGTCCGGGGGGCTGGTCGCCATCATCGTCGAGTGCATGATGGAGGTCCTGGAGGAGAACTCCAGGGACGTCGCCTCCGCCGGCCTCGGGGACGGCGGCTCGCTGTCCAGGAACGTGGCGGGGATGATCCTCGCCGACATGATCGCGGGGAGGCTGGCGCGATGGCCGACATACCGCTCTCGGAGCAGCTGTTCGGCTTCGTCGACGACCTGGAGAGGACGCTGGACTGCGACCCCGCCGGGCCCTTCGACTGCGACAACATAATCCTCTGCGGAGTGGGCGGCTCCGCGGTCAGCGGGGACTTCGCGGCGGACTGCTGCTTCACCCGCTCCGTCAAGCCCATCCGCCTGGTGAAGATCCCGGACATACCGTCCTGGGCGGGCCCGCGCACCCTCGCCGTCGTGTCCAGCTACTCGGGCAACACCGCCGAGACCCTCGAGATGTACAGGCAGGCCCGCGACAGGGGCTGCCTCATCGTCGCCGTCACGTCGGGCGGCAGGCTCGGGGAGCTGGCGGAGGAGAACGGCGACAGGGTCATGGTGCTCCCGAAGTCCATGCAGCCCAGGCACGCCATCGGCTACATGATCGGGTACACGCTGGCGATCATCCGCGCCGCCGGCGGCCCGGACCTCTCCGACGAGATACGCGCCTTCCTGCCCAGCCTCAGGGCCTACAGGGACGCCAACGTCCTCCCGGAGGGGTGCGAGGCCAGGAGGCTGGCCGCGTCCCTCGAGGGCAAGGTCCCCGTGGTGTGCTCGGACGCCAGCATGAGGTCCGTCGCCTTCAGGTGGAAGACGCAGATCAACGAGAACTCCAAGTTCGTGGCCTTCTGCGACTCGCTCCCGTCCTTCGGGTCCGGGAGCCTGGAGGCCTGGAAGGGCACGTCCCGGTCGAACTACGCGCTCGTCGCGCTCATCGGCTGCGACGACCCCATGTGCGACTCCGCGTCCGCGCTCGAGGCGACGGTCTCCGAGCTGGAATCAGCCGGGGCTCCCGTGACCGCTGTGAGGCTCGGCGGCTCGTCCACCCTGGAGAACATGTTCAGGGCGATAATCCTCGGCGACTACGTCTCCATGCACATGGCCCACGCCCGCGGGATAGACCCCGCGGAGGTCAGGCCGGTCATGCAGATGAAGGCCAAGCTGTCCGGCAGATGGAACGCGCGACCTCAGCGAAGGCCCGCGAGCGTCCTCTCGAACTCGTCCACGAACCCGGACGAGCGCTTCTCCGCCGTTTCCGCATCCCTCGATTCGGAGTAGATCCTGTACTTCGGCTCGGTGCCGGACGGCCTCAGCAGGACCCATCCGTCGTCGAAGAGCAGCTTCAGCCCGTCTGTCCTGTCCACCTTCGCGTCGGGGTGGTTGGACGCGATGACCTCGGTCACGCGCTCCTTGAACTCCTCGGGGCATTTCACGGCCTTCTTCACCGTGGTGTACTTCGGGAGGCTCGCGACCTGCTCCGTGAGCGGTCCCCCGCGGACGACGCACTCGAGCATCGACGCCAGCCCCATCGCCCCGTCGCGGCAGAACTGGTGCGACGCGAAGATGAGCCCTCCGTTCTCCTCCCCGCCGAAGACCGCGCCGTCGGCGGCCATCTCGCGGGCGACTACCGGGGACCCGACCGCGGTGTACACGGCCTCGCCCCCCGCGGTCCTCACGGTGTCCTCGACGACCATGGACGTGGCCACGGTGACGACGACCCTCCCGCCCCCGCTATTGGACACCAGGTACCTGCCGAGGACGGCAAGTGCCAGATCCCCCGGGACGTACCTCCCCTCGGAGGTCACGAAGACGCACCTGTCGGCGTCGCCGTCGTGGGCTATCCCGAGGTCCGCGCCGGTGCTCCGGACCTCCTCGAGGAGCTCCCCGAGGTTGTCCTCCGTGGGCTCGCTGAGGTGCGCGGGGTCCCTCATGTCGGGCTCCCCGTTGATGACCACCGCGGACACCCCGAGCCTCTCCAGGAGGGCGGGGGACGTGGCGCAGGCGCACCCGTTGGCGCAGTCGAGGACCACCTTCAGCCCGGCGGAGCGGATCGCCTCCGCGTCCACCCCGGCGACGACGGAATCGATGTACTCGTCCGCGGCGCAGCCGTCCCGCGTCAGCGTCCCGATGGCGTGCCACCCGACGGTCGGCACCCCGGCGCGGTAGGCGGCCTCGATGGCGTCCTCCTGCTCCTTCGTGCACTCGGTGCCGTCCCCGGCCACGCACTTGATGCCGTTGAACTCCGGGGGGTTGTGGGAGGCGGTGATCATCACGCCCCCGTCGATGTCCCCGCGGACCCTGATGTAGTGCTGGAGCGCAGGGGTCGGGACCATCCCGAGGTCGACGACGTCCGTGCCGACGGACATGAGCCCGGCGCAGAGGGCGCCCTTGAGCATCTGGGACGACGTCCTGGGGTCGGATGCGACAGCGATCCTCCTCCCCAGCACGGCGCCGACCGCACGGCCCATGCCCAGTGCCAGCTCGCACCCCATGTCCTCGTTCGCGACGCCGCGCACGCCGTTGGTGCCGAACATCCTGCTTCCCATGGGATTCCCCATGCCGTTCCCCCTAGATAGCCCATGCGACCGGGCAACCGCCGTCATTTAAATAGGAGGACAATAATCGCGTGCGCATGGCAGCCGACAAAATATGCTCTTCCTGCGGGAAGAGGCTGATTGGCCGCGGCAACACCTTCTTCAAGTGCCCCAAGTGCGGGGACTACGAGGTCGGAAGGTGCGCCCAGTGCCGCGACCAGAGTGTCTCCTACGAGTGCAAGAAATGCGGTTTCATCGGTCCGTGAGGTGTGATTCATGGGACAGATCGCCGCAGCCTACGACCTCATGCCCGAGAGCACCGAGGTCAACCTCGACGACGTCATCGCCAAGCTGAAGGACGTCGTCCCCGAGGGTGTCCAGATCCTCGAGACCGAGATCAAGCCCGTCGCGTTCGGACTCATGAAGGTCTACGCCGGGTTCCTCATCGACGACTCCGACGAGGAGGTCGGAGGGAAGCTCGAGAACGGGCTCCGCTCCATCGCCGGCATCGAGAACGTCGAGTGCGTCTCCAGCACCGTCGTCTGAGACCAGAAACCGCGGGCTGGTCCCGCTTCCTTACTTTTTCCATTTCCATCCCCCGTCACGTGATACGATGAAGTTCACAGCAGACTGCGGCCCCTGCCTCATGAGGAGGGTCCTGTTCCAGTCCCGTCTCGTCGGCAACGGCCTGGAGTTCGAGGCCGTGAAGGCGGCCGCCGGGGAGCTCGCCGCGGGCATGGATCCCTCGCTGGATTCCGTGGGGATCGCGACGCGCGTCCACCGCGCGGCATACGACGCCGTTCGCTCGGAGGACCCGTACGCGGAGATCAAGATCCGCGCGGACGAGGCCGCCGCGCCCATCGCGGAGAGGCTGGAGGCCATCGTGTCCTCGTCGGACGACCCGCTGAGGGCCGCCATCATGGGCGCCGTCGCCGGCAACATCATGGACTTCGGCGCGGGTTCGTCGATCGACGACCCCGACATGTTCGAGTCCGTGTACGGGGACATCGTGAGCCAGGGCCTCGGACTGGACGACGTGGAGGAGCTCAGGGCCCTCCTGGACGAGGTCCCCGGCGTGGTGTACATGTTCGACAACTGCGGCGAGTCGGTGCTCGACGCGGTGCTCATCGACGTCATCCGCGGCATGGGCAAGCGCGTGGTCGGAGTGGTCCGCGGGGCGCCGATACTGAACGACGTGACGGTCGCGGACGCGGAGCGCTCGGGGCTCGTCCGGCACCTGGACAGGATGCTCACAACCGGCAAGTTCTACATCGGCATCGACTGGGACGACGTCCCCCCGGAGCTGTCCTCCGAGATCCTGTCCTGCGGGCTGATCGTCGCCAAGGGGATGGCCAACTACGAGGCCACGTCGGGCAGGGATCTGCCCGTGCCGGTGGTGCATATACTGCGCACCAAGTGCGGCCCCGTCGCCTCGTCCCTGGGAATCCCCCAGAACGTTAATGTAGTGAAGGCAATCCGCCCAGGGAGGAATCGTCAATGAGAGTGAGACAGGCAGTCGTCATGGTCGGAGGGATGGGGACGAGGCTCCTCCCGCTCACGGAGACCAGGCCCAAGATCGTCCTTCCCGTGGCGGACAAGCCGTGCCTCTGGTACCTGCTCCGCTCCCTCGCGATGGGCGGGATAGAGGAGGTCATCCTGGCCTGCGGGTACAAGTCCGAGATCATGAGGCGCACCATCGGCGACGGCTCGGACCTCGGCATCCGCATCGAGTACTCCTACGAGGACAAGCCCATGGGGACCGGCGGGGCCATGAAGCTGGTCGAGGACCGCCTCGACGAGACGTTCGTCGCCGCCAACGGGGACGTGTTCGCGTCCATCGACGTCACCGGCGAGATCGCCAGGCACCAGGAGACCGGCGCGGCGGTCACGATAGCGCTCACCCCGGTCGACAACCCCTGCGAGTTCGGCATCGCCCGCACCGACGACGAGGGCAGGATCCTCGAGTTCAAGGAGAAGCCCAAGCCCGAGGAGGTCTTCTCGAACCTCATCAACGCGGGCGTGTACATCCTCCAGAAGGATGTCGTCTCCGAGATCCCGGAGGACACCTTCTACGACTTCTCCAAGGACCTGGTCCCGAAGCTCATGTCGGAGGGCCGCAGGATCCAGGGATACGAGATAGACGGCATCTGGATGGACGTGGGCCGCCCCAGGGACCTGCTCAGGGCGAACCTCGCCATAGCCGACGCCGAGTACGCGGACAGGGACTGGAAGGCCCCCGGGTGCGCGCTGGAGGGCTCCATCTACATGGGCCCCGGGGCGTCCGCCAACGGCAGCCGCCTCACCGACGCGGTGATACTGTCGCACGCGTCCGTCGTGTCCTCCAGGCTGGACCGCGTCCTCGTCATGGACGGGTGCGAGGTCCACGGCGCCGAGCTCTCCAACGTCATCCTCGGCACGGGCTGCAGGGTCGGCAAGGGCGCGAGGGTGTCCAACGCCGTGCTGGCGGACGGCACCGTCGTGAAGGCCGGAGAGGTGCTGGACGGGGACCGCTCCGTATAAGCGGATTAAATATCCGCAAGCCATCCACTTGTCTGGTTGTGCCATGTACGTCATATCCCTCATCGTGAAGAACGAGTTCGGCGTTATGCAGAGGGTCATGGGCGAGTTCACTCGCAACAAGATCAACGTCGAGACGATCGTTGTCGGCAAGTGCGAGATCCCCGGGAAGTCCAGGATGGTCCTCTCAGTCGTCAACCGCGAGGCCGCCCAGACCGCCATCGGCAGGCTCCAGAAGCTCCAGGACGTCTACGAGGCAGAGCTCATCCCGGAGTCCGGGCAGTCCGCCTACGCGCTCATCTCGACCACCAAGGGCAACGTCGGCCTCGTGGGGGGCTCGGACGAGGTCGAGGAGGTCATCGACGGCATGAACCCCGAGCGCTACGTCAAGGCCCTGAACGCGCTCTGAACCGGTTCGGGCGGCCGCGAGGCCGCCGAACCATTTTTCACTAGTCTTATAGGCTCGACGGAGGTTCGCCACCCGATGCAGGAACCAGCGGGGGCTTTGGGGAGGTGGCTGTCGGCGCGCACGCCCGAGGGCCGTCTGAACCTGTTCCTGGTCCTGCTGTCCCTGTTCCTGATCGGGTTCATGGCCGTGGTGGTCCTCGCGTTCCCGCCGGTCGACGACGTGCTGAACTTCTACAGCCAGGCCATGGCCATGAAGTCCGGGGAGCTCCCGTACACGGACTTCGAGTTCGAGTTCCCGCCCTTCGCGCTGCTGTTCTTCTACATCCCCGGGCTGTTCGCCTCGGACGTCGGGACGTACACGTCGATCTTCGCGTTCGAGTGCCTCGCGTTCCAGATCGCGGCCCTCTGGTGCGTCTCCAGGATACCGAAGGAGGGGTCCGGGCGCTACATCGCCTGCCTGGTGTTCGCGGCGCTGATGGCCATCTACATGCCGGAGTCGTTCAAGAAGTTCGACGGTATCGTGATGGCCCTGACCGTGATCTCCCTGTACTTCTTCTCGAGGAGGAGCTGGGGCGTCGCGTACGCGGTCATGGGGGTCGCCGCTCTCACGAAGCTGTACCCGGGGTTCTTCCTGATCCTGATGGCGGCGTACAACCTGCTGTCGTCCCGCGGGGGGACCCGCGCCGTCCTCCGGGGGGCGGTCTCCTGCGCCGCGGTGCTGGCGGTCGCGTTCCTGCCGCTGCTGGCGATGGGGGTGGAGTCGGGGGACATACTGGCGTTCCTGGGCTTCCACGACAGCCGCGGGTTCCACGTGGAGAGCTTCCCCGCCGCGGTCATCCAGCTCCTGGGGCTCATGGGCCTGACGGACGTGGGCGTCATCGCGTCCCACTACACCTACGACATCACGGGGTCACTGCCGGACGCCATATCCTGGGCCTGGACCGTCGCCAGCATGGCAGCCGTCCTCCTGGTCATCCTGTACTGCGTCTACCTCATGAGCGCCGGGCGCACGTCGACGAGGGACCTGGCCGCGATGATGTTCGTCGTCGTGGTGTCGTTCCTCCTCCTGAACAAGGTGTTCTCGACGCAGTACACGATGTGGCTGTTCCCCTTCGCGGCGCTGATGTGCGCCGTGCCCGGCAGGATGCCGGTGCGCGTGTCCGCGTTCATCGCGATGGCCGCGGTGATGGAGCTGTTCTCCCTGTCCATCCTGTGCTTCGAGCCGGGGACGGAGGGGTACGTGGGCGTCTGCCTGGTCAGGGACCTGATCCTGCTGGCGATGCTCCTCTGGGCGGTCCGGGGCCTCCGCAGGGGATGGCCGTCCGGGGGCGGGGTCACTCCGACGCCTGCTGGCCGTTCCTGAACACCAGGTACTTGCTGAGCACCCAGTTGAGGGCGATCTCCACTATGCTGGTGACGACCCTGGCCCACATCTTCTCGATGCCCATGAAGTCCTGGTTCAGGCCTATGGCGACGAGTATGGGGAACAGGACCGCGGCGAGGATGCCGGTCCCGATCCTGGAGCTCATGAACATGCCGAGCTCCCTCAGGACGAGCCCCCTCTCCATGGAGGTGCTGCGGAAGACGTAGATCTTGTTCGCGAAGAATGCGAACACCACCCCGCACACCCACGAGAGGATGTTGCTGATGTTCGCGTCGATCCCGAGGAGGACGAAGACCGCGTAGGTCCCCCAGGATATGAGCGTGGTTATGCCGCCCCAGAATACGTACGATACCGCTTCGCGGTGGTTCGTGAGGAGGTCCTTCATCGCGCCCATGAGGCGTCCAGCCCTTACTATTACAAATCAGTTGCTGATGTTTTCGCGTGCCACGCC
>JAUNXZ010000106.1 GCA_030539515.1 Thermoplasmata archaeon | reverse complement strand
CTGACCGCGGTCATCAGGAACTCCGACGGAACCGTGTACGACACGATCTCCAGGAGCTGAGGATCAAAACGGGGGGCTCCGGCCCCCCATTAACCTGAAACCTTTTCCTTCTCTCAGAATTCTCAAGGAACGCGGCTCAGGAGTACTTCGCCCTGCGCTGCGGCCCGCGGTTGGCGTCCTTCCACTTCCCGGTCCTGCGGCCGTCTATCATGAGGTCTGCGCGGCGTCCGAGGTCCAGGCCGTCCAGGAGGTAGATGTGGGCGTCATCGAGGTCCAGGAGCCCGCTGTTGAGCACCGGGCCCAGGAGCTCGTCCCCGATGGTGTTCACAGGCGAGCCGCCCAGCATCCTGTTGAACGCCGGGACGACGACGAAGCCCTCCGGGAGGGCGGGATACCTGTCGCTCGACGCTTCGGAGAACCTCCCGCGGAGCCAGCAGGGCTCCGTGGTCTGGCGCCCGACGCCGTCCCTGAACATGACCGCGGGGTGGTTGTGGGCCATGACCAGCGTCCTCGCGGACATGACCTCCTCCGAGGGCCACGTGTGCCCGTGGGCGAACCCGACGTCGCCGACCTTCAGGCCGGTGGCCGGCCTGATCTTGACCTTTCCGGGCAGGAACTCCTCTATGCCGGTGTCGTGGTTCCCGCGGACCACGTCGATCATATCGAAGCGCTCGAAGAGCTCCTCGAAGAAGTCCGGTATCTCGGCGTACTCCTGCTTCGATGACCCCGGGACGGAGTCCTTCACGTCGCCTATGACGATGAGGCGGTTCGCGTCGTCGCCTGCTGCCTCCAGGACCGCGGACACCATGTCCTTCGTGTGCGACACCAGGTGGAAGCCCTTCTTCCGAAGGTGCGACTCCAGCCCGATGTGCAGGTCGCCGATGACCAGCGAGTAGTCCACCATCAGGGCGGGTATGCCGTAGACCGGCTGGATGTCGGTCATCGCAGGCCGTCCCTCAGGACGTCCGGGATGCACTCGGCCACGTCGGTGGCGATGAGCCCGTATGATTTCGATGAGAACGCGGCCTCGCCGGCCTTGCCTGTGATGTACGCGCCGAGGCAGGCGGCGTCGAAGGGGGACATCCCCTTGGACAGGAGACCCGCTACGCATCCCGCGAGGACGTCGCCGGTTCCGGCTCCGGTCATCGCCGGCGTTCCGGAGCGGTTGGTCCTGGTGCGCATCCCGTCGGAGACGATGTCGGAGGCGCCCTTCAGGAGGACGACGGCGTTCATCTGCCTGGACAGCTCCTCGGGGGTGTTCCCTCCGAGGCGGGCGAACTCTCCGCGGTGCGGGGTCAGGACCGCCGGCGCTTCCAGCCTTGTCCCGGCTATGGCCGTGAGGCCGTCGGCGTCGATGACCATAGGCGTGCGGCACTTCGATACGAAAGATTGCACGGCTTCCATCGTGTCCTCGGAGGTCCCCAGTCCGGGTCCGATGAGGACTGCATCGTAGTTCTCCGACTCCTCGAGGAGCATCCCGATTGATTCCGGGGTCAGCCTGTCCCCCGGGAGGGCTGTGATCATGAGCACGGGGCTGATGCGGGACACCGCATCGCGCACCGACTCGGGACAGAAGACGCGGACGATGTCCGCTCCCACGCGCAGCGCGGAGTAGGCGCACATCGCGGGGGCGCCGAAGTAGGGGCCGCCGGCGATGACCATGAGCCTGCCGTTCTGCCCCTTATGGCTGTCCCTCCCTGGCACGGGGTACCTGAGCATGTCGCCGGGCCCGACGCACGCCAGGGCCTCGTAGGGCATCCCTATGTCCGCGACTATGATCTCGCCGCAGCTCTCCTGCGACATCCCGTCCTTGACGTCCACGAATGTGACCGTGAGGTCAGGCTTCACGCACGCGTCCGTGCCGAGCCCCGAGGGCACGTCCGCCGACACGATGGGCTTCCCGGAGGCGTTCGCATCGAGTATGAAAGAGCGGTACGGCTCCCTCACGGCTCCGGACATGCCGGTGCCGAGGGCGCAGTCCACTATGACATCGTACTCCGCAAGGAGCTCCGCGGAGTACGCGGATATGGGGCACTCCAGGACGGAGTAGTAGAACCTGGCGTCGTCCGAGCGTATCCTCGACGGCTCGCACAGCAGGGCGACGCCCGCCCTCTCCGGGTCCATGCGGGACGCGGCGGCGAAGCCGTCTCCCCCGTTGTTGCCGGAGCCGCAGACGAACAGCGCCCTGCATCCGGGGTAGCGGGATTCCAGCGCATCCGCGAGGCTCCTCCCGGCGGCGCCCATCAGGTCCCTTACCGGCACTCCGAGCGAGGCGGCGTTGGCGTCGCACACCCTGGAGTCCAGGGGCGTCATCAATCCGATCGCCTTCCCTGGTTCTGGACGAGGATCTCGCCGATCCTCGGGAGGATCTCGGTCTTGGACATCTTGCCCTTCTCGACCTTGACGCATCCGTGGCCGGCGCGGGGGGCCTTGGGGTAGGACATGTCCTCCCTGACCTCGTACTCGAGGTCGAGGATCATGGCGCCCTTGGCGATGATGTCCAGGTCCGGCTTCGCGACGCAGAGGCTCTTGGGGAGCCTCCTGCCCTCGGCCCTGGTGCGGTTGACGTCGAAGTACTCGGGCCAGAGCGTGATCGCTACGTCGGGGTCGTATGCCATGTCCGGGTCAATCCCTCCCGCGGTAATAATTGTATCCCAAGCATCCTCGTGACCTCCGTCGGTCGCAGGAACGCCAGGGCTATGCTGACGCCGACGCTCAGGACGGCAATCACAAGCGCGCCCATCGCGACGATTCCGGTGATGGCGTTCAGGCGGTTGCTCAGATGGTCCATGTGGGTGCGGTATGTGGTGTTCGCGGAATCCTCGAGCAGGTCCAGGGATCTTGACAGGCGTTCATACTCCTTCTCGTCATCCCGGAGGAATTGATTCGCGAACGACCGGGCGAAGATGGCATCGTCCTTCAGGTTGCGGTGTCCGTTATGCATAACTTCCATTCCGAATTTGGAGAGGGATCTGAACACACTCCACGATCCTGCGGTCAATTCGGACACATGTCTGTTGAACCACAGTATATCATTCATTCTCTCTTCAACGATGCGCGACATCCCATTTGTTGCCTGTTCGCGTCTGTCGAACCTGCGGGGACGGAACATCATGTTGCAGGTGTACATCAAGTCGGAATCCATCATCATGAGGGATGAGCTCTGATATACATCCGTGATGATGCCGTATGCGGTCTCGGCAAGCATCCCGTTATCGGATTGCGTGGATGATGCAGCTTGGGCAATGAACATGCCGGTGTCCTCGATGCTGATGTTCATCGTGGCTGTTGGTTCGGCCCCAACAGGGGATACATCGACCCTTATGCTCGTGATGTGAGGCATCGATGCATCGCAGTAGCGGAAATCGTCCGGTATGGAGATGCTGATGACGGCGTCCCTGTCAGAATAAAAAGCCGTTTCCAGGGCCGTAGAGGAACTCTGCGGGATGTTCGAGATTGGGGCTGAAGCGGTCAGCCTTACTGTGAAGGCTTTGGCGGAGGTCAGAGGCAGATAGCATTGCGTCTAGGGTTGTGGATATGTGCGGAATCCACCCGAAGTAGCGCTCCATTATGCGGAACCTCCTCTGAGTCCGTAGCGCACGAAATGCTTGATCCACGGGAAGCGGCAGCCATAGATGCTCAGGCATACTTTGCCGACCCCCGTCGTTTTAATTGTCTGGACGTTGGTTTGCTTGTTTCTTAGCCATTCTATGTATCCACAGTCTGCCATTCCCGTGAGAAACCGATCATCGTACACGCCCGGGTCGCGGCGGCTACGCCTCATGTACCTGACCAGGATCTCGCAGATCAGGTCCCTTCCCTCTTCCCATGTGCTGGGCATCATGCCCTCTCCTCCCTGTCCCCGTTCCTCAGCCCGTAGCGGACGAGGTGCCCGATCCGCGGGAAGCCGCACCCGGCGGAGGCCATGTACTTCCTGCCGATCCTGGTCGTCCTCAGCATCTCGGTGCCGGTGTCGGGGTCAATCCACCAGGCGATGTACCCGTTGTCGTGCAGCCCGATCAGGAGGTCCCTGCCGTACCTGTCGGAGCGGGGGCCCGGCCTCATGTAGCGGACGAGGATCTCGCAGAACACCCTCCTCTTGCCTTCCTTGGTCGGCGGTATCATCGAGTTCCTCCTCGCGGAAGAGCATTGCGTCGGAGGGATATAAAACAGTCATCCGATAGCTCGGCAGCCATCGGCCACGGAGGCGTGGATGAAGCGGCGAACAAGAGCATCCGCTGAAGAAGTGAGGAAAAAACACCATGGCGGCGGGGGTCCGGAGACCCCCGGCTATGGAAGAATCCCGGCCGCCGGAAGCCAGCGGTCGGAAACGCGCGCTCAGTTGATCAGGACAGCGTTGATGGCGCCGTCCTGGCCGGGCCTGGACGTGATGACGGCGTCGCCGATCTCGGTGGTGATGGTGGCGCCCTTGTTCATGATGTTGCGCTGAACGTAGTTGGGGTCCGAGGGGTTGGACTTAACGGTGAGGATCTTGACCTTCTTCACGGTGTTGGTCTTCTTGTCCACGACGTTGGCGTACTGGGCGCTGAGCATGCCGATCTTGACGCTGCCTCCGGCTCCGCGGTACTGCTTCAGGGTCTGCTGTCCGATCTTGGTGAACTGCTTCTCCCTGCCGATCTCGAACTTCCTCTTGCCGTGGCTGGCGACGAGCCTGCCACCGGTGGGCTTCCTGTTGGATTCTCCCTGCCAAAGTGCCATTGTAATCAAGCCACGCCAATCAAGATACCGTATTTAAACCTTGTTCGTCCCCCATTAATAGGAACGGGGGGACGCGGTGCCCGGGCGGGTCGCTGCGCTCCCCGCCCCGGCACCGCCGGGGGGAGGAAGGCGCGGACGGGACTGCGTCCCCGTCCGCTGTTTGGGTTCGTCGCGGCGCGGGCGCCGCTCCTCACATGGGAACGGGGGTGTCCGCGGCCCCTCCGTTCACTGGACTGAGCGGGGGACGCGATTCCATTATAAGGAACGCACGCGGATTGGA
>JAUNXZ010000105.1 GCA_030539515.1 Thermoplasmata archaeon | reverse complement strand
GCTTGACCGGCGAGTAGTACTTCGCCGCGTCGTCCACCATCGTGTGGAACGTCATGACCGTGGGGATGCCCAGCTCGTGCGAGCACACCAGGCCGCGCAGGGCCATGGTCGCCACCCCGTGGATGTGTATGATGTCCGGGTCGATCTCCCTCAGGATCTCCATCTTGTCCGACGGCAGGATGGGGAGGTAGTACCCGGGATAGGACTTGAAGCGGACCGCGGGGAAGTAGTACACGCCCTCCTGGCGGGCCTCCTCCTCCGGCTCGGGCGCTATGATGACGACCTCGTGGCCCAGCGCCTCCAGCGACTCGCGGATAATCGTTATCGACGTGACGACGCCGTCCCTCGTGGGGTACCAGCTGTCGGTCATCATGGCGATCCTCATCGACCCGCGATGTTGGCCTGCGTATAAAACCCCCGTGCAATCCGCTTAGGGCTCGGCGGCCGTATGTGCCAGTATGGGACAACCGTGGAATCGTGCACGTAACGTTATATACCATAGCCTAAATGGTCAACTGCTATAGACAGCCATAGGAGGGAACTTGGGATGGATGGGATGCACTACAGGGCCAGGGCCCCGCTGAGGATCGGCCTGGCCGGGGGCGGCACGGACGTCGACCCGTACGCCACCAAGAGGGGAGGCGCGGTTTTCAACACCACGATCAACCGCTACGCCTACTGCACGATCACGCCGACGGGGGACCACTCGATGTCGGTCCACTCGACCGACTACGGGAAGTACGAGGCCCCGCTGGACGGCGGTCCGCTGACCCTCGACGGCAACATGGACCTCATCAAGGCGGTCACCAACCACTTCGGCGTCACGGACGGGTTCAGGATGTTCCTGCAGTCCGAGGCCCCGCCCGGATCCGGGCTCGGCGGCTCGTCCACCGTCATCGTCTCCATCATCGCGGCGATGTGCGAGTGGCAGGACATCCGCCTCACCGGCAAGGAGATGGCCCAGCTGGCCTACAAGCTCGAGAGGGAGGACATCGGCCTCAAGGGCGGCAAGCAGGACCAGTACGCTGCGGTGTTCGGGGGGTTCAACTTCATGACCTTCGGGGACACCGTCAACGTCAACCGCGTGAGGATGATGGACGACACGGTCAACGAGCTCCAGTACTGCTCGCTCCTGTGCTACATCGGCCACACCCGCGAGTCCGCGGCCATCATCGAGAGCCAGGTCGAGAAGTTCAACAAGGGCCAGAACGAGGAGGCCCTGGACAGGACCAAGGAGCTGGCCAAGTCCATAGCCGTCGCCATGGAGCGCGGCGACATCCGCACCGCCGGGAAGATCCTCGACGAGAGCTGGATCTACAAGAAGCAGTTCTCCAGCAAGGTCACCAACCCCACGATCGACAAGATGTACGACACCGCCAAGGAGGCAGGAGCCCTCGGGGGCAAGGTCTCGGGCGCGGGAGGTGGCGGGTTCATGTACTTCCTATGCGAATACGACCGCAAGTACTACGTCGCGAAGGAGCTCGGGAAGCTCGGCGCCAAGGTGACCGACTTCATGTTCGAGCCCAAGGGCGTGATCTCGTGGAGGTATCCCAACGACTGACGAAATCACACAGGAGCTGGCCAAGGCCGCGGACGCGATCTCGGGGATCGACGCGGCACAGATCAGGAAAGCCGCGGACATACTCGCCGAGGCCTTCCGCAACGGCAACCAGGTCATCTTCTGCGGGAACGGCGGCTCCTCCGCGGACGCGCAACACATAGCGGCCGAGTTCTCCGGCAGGTACATGATGGAGCGCCCCGCGCTCCCGGGAGTGTGCCTGTCCAACATCGCGCCGGTCACCGCGATCGGCAACGACTACAGCTACGACATAGTCTTCAAGAGGCAGGTCGAGGGCATCCTCAGGAAGGGGGACGTCCTCGTCGGCCTTTCAACCTCGGGCAACTCCAAGAACGTCATCCTGGCGATGGAGGAGGCCAAGGCCCGCGGCGGCGTCACCGTCGTGTTCACAGGGGACGGCGGGAGGATGAGGGAGATCGCGGACCACGCGGTCGTCATCCCCACCAGGGAGACCCCCCACGTCCAGGAGGGCTACCTCTGCGCCTGCCACATCGTGGCCGGCCTGGTGGAGAAGGAGCTGTTCGGCAACCGAGCGGTCTTCATCGACAGGGACGACACCGTCGCCCCGGACGTCCCGTACTGCGACGACCCCGCCAAGTTCGGAGTGTTCCCGGATGTGCCCGGCGCCATCGCCAGGCTCAACGCCGCCGGGTATCTGGTCATCCTGATCACGAACCAGTCGGGCATCAACCGCGGGTACTTCGACGAGGAGACCCTCGAAAGCATCCACGCCAAGCTCAGGGCCCAGGTGGAGGCCGGGGGCGGGCGCATCGACGACATATTCTACTGCCCGCACACCCCCGAGGAGCGCTGCTCCTGCAGGAAGCCCGAGATCGGGATGGGCGTGGCCGCCATCCGCAAGCACGGCATCAACCCCCGCGCGTCCTGGATGGTCGGGGACCACGACAAGGACGTGGAGTTCGGCCGCCGCCTCGGCTGCAGGACCGTGAAAGTCGGCCCGGGCACCAGCTTCTCCGACGCGGTCGACGAGATACTGCGCCAGTCCTGACACGCGCGCCTTCCGCGCAACGTGTAAATACGCCTATCCGCGTGCGCGAGCATGGGAAACGCGCACGTGCGCGTCGCAACCAGGTGAAAAACCATGGACAAGACCGAGAAGATCTGGCTGAACGGCAAGCTCGTCGACTGGAAGGACGCCAAGGTCCACGTCCTCGCACACGCCCTCAACTACGGAACGGGCGTCTTCGAGGGGATCAGGGTCTACCACACCCCCAAGGGTCCCGCCGTGTTCAGGCTCAAGGAGCACGCCCAGAGGCTTCTGGACGGCTGCAAGATCATGGGCATCGACCTCGTCTTCGAGGGCAGGGAGTACGGGCTGACCGAGGTCATGGAGGCGATCAAGGACGCCGTCAGGGCCAACGGGGAGGCCGTCGATTACGTCAAGCCCTGCGTCTTCCTCAGCGGCGAGGAGGTCGGGCTGAACCCCATCGGGGTCCCCGCGTCGTTCGCCATCACCTGCATCCACATGGGCGACTACCTCGGACCGTCCACCGCGGCCGGCGCCAAGCTGATCACCTCGTCCTGGCAGAGGCCCGACAACCTGTGCGGACCCGCCGGCGCCAAGGTCAACGGATCCTACGTCGCGTCAACCCTCGCCAAGAGGGAGGCCGTCAGGCAGGGTGCGAACGAAGCGGTCATGCTCAACTCCGTCGGGCACGTCGCGGAGTGCACCGGCGAGAACATCTTCATGTACCGCCACGGCAAGATCATCACGCCCTGCGTCTCCGAGTCCATCCTCGAGGGCATCACCAGGTGCTCGATCATCCAGGTCGCCAGGGACATGGGGTACACCGTCGAGGAGGTCCCCGTCTCCAGGTTCATGCTGATGTCCTCCGAGGAGGTCTGGATGACCGGTACCGCGGCGGAGATCGCGCCCGTCACCATGATCGACAACAAGCCCGTCGGCGACGGGAAGATCGGCGAGGTCGCTTCCAAGATCCACGCCAAGTTCCGCGAGATCGCCACCGGCCAGGACCCCAAGTACGACTCCTGGCTGTACTACGTCAACTGATTCCCAAACCATGGCCGGCCCGGGAGGGCCGGCCAGATAGTTTTCAAAAGAATGACGGGGGCGGTCGCCCCCGGAAGAACGATGTCCCGGCGATCCCGGGACGGATTCCGGATGTCAGCACTTCTTGACGCGGGCGTAGACCCTGGCGCAGAACTTGCCGAACTTGCCGCACTGGTTGAACGTGGTGACGACGACGCGGGGGTTGATGTGGGACTCGCCCTCCGCCCTCTTGCCGAACTTGTACTCCACGTTGGAGATCTTCAGGTTCCTGTCCGAGAACTTCAGCAGGTCCAGGAGGACCTTCCAGCCGGTCATCTCCAGCTCGTCCCAGTTCTCCCTGATGACGGGGACGAACCTGTCGGTCCTGCCGGCGATGAGGCCGCTCATGACGTCCTTGGACGTCTTCTTGCCGTGGAAGAACAGGTACAGGTCGGCGAAGATGTTGAACGCCCAGGACCCGGCCCAGCGGACGAACCCGAGGGCGAAGCGGTCCTCCCTGACGCCGATGCAGAGGTCGGCGCCCTCCTCCATCTTGGCGTACATCCTGCCGAGCGCCTCGGGGGGATGCTGGAAGTCGCAGTCTATGGTCATGAAGTAGTCCGTGCCGCACTCCAGGATGCCCTGGAAGACGCTGGCGGCCAGACCCCTCTCCTCGGGCTTCCTGGTCACGAGGATGGTGTTGGGGTCGCCGAGCTCCTCGATGAGCTCCTTGGACCTGTCCGTGGAGTTGTCGTCCATGAACATGATCTTGAAGTCGGGATAGAGCTCCCTGAGCGCCTTCGCCATGTTCACGATGTTCTTCTCCTCGTTGTAGGTCGGGATGACCACCGCGCACGAGCCTGCCATAGTATCGGGCGTTCCAATCGTGAGGGACTATATAATTTGATTCCATTGGCCCCCACCGTCCCCGCGGAGCCGCGGGCCCGGGGCCCGCCGGACAGTTATCTTTATAAGCGGCTCCCGTATACGCGCGACTTACCGCAATGTCGGGAGAGTCAGAAATATGAGGAGCTGCAAGACTAACCCTCAGCTCATCGCCACCATCAGCAACCTGAAGGCGAAGACGAGGGAGACGCAAGCTGCCATCTGGCGAGATGTTGCGCTTCGGCTCGAGAAGCCCAAGAGGAACTGGGCCGAAGCGAATCTCAGCAAGCTTGAGATGTATGCGCAGGACGGCGAGACGATCGTCGTCCCGGGCAAGGTTCTCGCCGCAGGCACAATCAGCAAGAAGATCACCGTCGCCGCGTACGACTTCTCGGACGCGGCCGCCAAGGCCATCGTGGCCGCCGGCGGCAAGACGCTCACCCTCGAGGAGCTGGCGGAGGCCAACCCCAAGGGAACCGGCGTCAGGATCCTGAGGTGACGAAATGGTTACAGTAATCGACGGAAGGAATCTGATCCACGGAAGGCTGGCGAGCG
>JAUNXZ010000104.1 GCA_030539515.1 Thermoplasmata archaeon | reverse complement strand
CTGGAAATGTTAACCTGAAGGTTAACAATTTGGAAACGTTCACAATGTCATAAACAACTATACAACAAGCGAACGGAATTGTAAGTGACACTGATTTACTTAATTTGTAGGAAAATCCCTACTTTTTAAGCTTAATTTGTAGGGATTTTCCTACTTTTTGAGCTCGGAAAGCAGGACGTCCATCCCCGGACAGCCCCGTCCGCCACCCAATCCCGATAAATACGCCCAGCACATGGAGAGCGACGATGTCGGGAATCCTGTCCGGGGACGTTGTCGAGGTGCGCGAGCAGAGCGAGGGCAGCAGGCTCTACACCCGCGGGAACTTCGGGTATCCCCGCAGCGGCGGGGGCGTCGACCTCGATCTCATCGAAGCGGTGTACCTCGTGGAGGGGCGCAGGCTCGACGTCGTCGATCCCGACGGCGCACCCGTATCATTCGAGCACCTCTTCGCCCACGCCGCCCGCGAGCTGGACGGCTTCGACATCAAGTACCTGGTGTACCGCGACCTCAGGAACCGCGGATTCGTCGTGAAGTTCGAGACCGGGGACTACGACATCTCGGTGTTCCCCCGCGGGAAGACCATGAGCAACTCCCGCCCGGAGTTCATGGTCCGCGCCGTGTCCGAGAGGAACGCGGTGGATGTTGCGACACTTGTCCGCGAGGCGTCCGACGTGTCCGAGAGGAGGAAGAAGCTCCTCTACGGCGTGGTGGACGAGGAGGGCGATCTCACGTACTATTCGCTCTCCCTCAGGGACCCGTCCGGGAAGGTCTATCCCGAGCCCATGTCCGTGCGCCCCGTGGGACGTCTCATCCGCGACCGCGTCCTCGTGTTCGACCGCGGGTACTCCGAGGCGCTGAGGGACTACGGCTACTACGGGAAGTCCATGGTGGAGGCGCTGCAGCTCTCCCTCATCGAGGGGATACACCTCGTGGGCAAGGGCAGGCTGACGGTTCTCGACTCGAACGACGAGCCGATGGACTTCGACGCGCTGATGAAGGTCGGCGAGTCCATGCAGGACGAGTTCAGGATCAGGTACCTCGTGTACGCGG
The DNA here is from genome assembly GCA_030539515.1 of Thermoplasmata archaeon. GTDB lineage: Archaea > Thermoplasmatota > Thermoplasmata > Methanomassiliicoccales > Methanomethylophilaceae > Methanoprimaticola. The sequence goes on along the minus strand of JAUNXZ010000104.1, from coordinate 3,992 downwards.
ACCTCCGCGAGAGGGGCCTCGTCGTGAAGACCGGGTTCAAGTACGGCACCCACTTCAGGGTGTACCAGACATCCCCCGACGACTCGCACGCGCGCTATCTGGCTCATGCTGTGACCCCGGAGGGCATCAGGATGTGGCCGGAGATCTCCAGGACCGTCCGCCTGTCCGGCGGCGTCAAGAAGGAGATCCTCTTCGGGCTCGTGCGGAAGAACGCCGTCGAGTACCTCGAGTTCAAGTGGTTCAAGCCGTGAAACGGTTTACCGGGGCCCGGAGGCCCCGCGGGCTCACGCCCACTCGAAGTTCTCCTTCCCGGCTCCGAGCTCGAAGTGGAGCTTGGCGATGCCGAGGTCCACCTGCGAGTACGGACCCTTGCCGAACGTAGCGGAGACCTTCCCGTCCGACTCCAGGGTGAACAGGAACTTCTGCTGGTTGATGGCGGTGGGCGCGAGCATCGCGTACCTCATCCCGTTCTCGAACCAGGCGGGCATCTCCCCGTCGACCCTGCAGAGCTCCCCCATCGCCTTGCCCTCGTGGGGCTTGCCGTGGTCCTCCCCGTAGCCGAAGGCGATGATGCAGGCGAGCTCGTACTCCGACTTCAGCTCGTTTATTGTCTTCTCCATGATCGGGAGGTTCCCGATCCAGCACGAATCCAGACCGAGCTGGGTCATCAGCAGGACGAGCCTCTCGCCGTGGTACCCGGCCTTCTCGTTCAGGTCCGCGGACTTGGTTCCCAGAAGCGCCACGTAGTCGCGGACGTTGATCATCCTGTTGTCGCCGGTGAACGGGTTGGGCTCCCCGCTGTGCAGCTCGAAGTGCATCCCGGTCTCGGCGTTGATCTCCGAGATGAGGGACGCGATGGCCTCCTTCTTCTCGGGTTCGACATCCTTCCCGACGTAGCGTCTGACGGAATGGCGGTTCTCCATGGCTTCCTTGAGGTCCATCATCTTATCGGACCTTCCAGGTGCTGCGGAGGTTTATAAACCCGCCCAGGAAAGCTTCGGGATTGAAGCGCCGTTCACTCGTCGACGAGCCCGTTCAGGAACTTGGCCAGCTCCCTGAACCTGCCCGCGTTGAGGTAGTAGACGTGGAAGTCGCCCTCGCGGCGCGACGAGATGAGCCCGGCGCCCTTCATCTTGCGGACCGCCGCGTTGGCCGAAGCCTCGTCGAGACCGAAAACCCCGTCGGTGAACGGCATGGCCTTCGGCTTCTTCGAGAGTCCGCGCGCCATGGTCAGCACGTCCTTGTCCGCCAGCGCCTGGAGGATGTCGTACTCCGGGTCGTCGGAGATCCCCATGGGTGCGCGCTTGGTGAGGCAGATGTGCTTGTTCGGGTTTACGGGCTTCTCGTCCATACCCTGTGTAGGTATGCCTCAATGTAAAACGCTTTCTGGTGATGGACGGAAGGAAGGCCGGCCCGGAGAACGTCCCGGACCGGCCGTTTGGGCGCTCAGAGCTGGATCTCGATGCCCAGCTTCTCGGTGAGCTCCTTGTACCTGTTCCTGATGGTGACCTCGGTCACTCCCGCGACGTCCGCCACCTCCCTCTGGGTCCTGCGCTCGTTGCACAGGATGGAGGAGATGTAGATGGCCGCTGCCGCGACACCGGTCGGACCCCTCCCGGAGGTGAGCTCCTTCTCGGAGGCGTCCTTGAGGATCTCGGCCGCCTTGCTCTGGACCTCGCCGCTCAGCTTCAGTTCGGAGCAGAACCTCTGGACGTAGTCCTGGGGCTTGGTGGGCATCAGCTTGAGCTTCAGCTCGCGGGTCATGAACCTGTAGGTCCTGCCGATCTCCTTCCTGCCGACGCGGCTGGAGTTGGCGACCTCGTCGAGCGTCCTGGGGACGCCGCACTGCCTGCACGCCGCGTACAGCGAAGCTGCCACGACCCCCTCGATGGACCTTCCCCTGATGAGGTTCTTGTTGACCGCCTTCCTGTAGATCATGGCGGCCGTCTCCCTCACGTTCCTGGGCAGTCCCATGGCGGAGGCCATCCTGTCCAGCTCGGACAGCGCGAACGCCAGGTTCCTCTCCGTCGCGTTGGAGACACGGATCCTCCTCTGCCACTTCCTCAGCCTGTAGAGCTGGGCGCGGTTCCTGGTGGGGATGCTCTTCCCGTAGCTGTCCTTGTTCTTCCACGAGATCTCCGTCGAGAGACCCTTGTCGTGGATGGTGTACGTCATCGGCGCTCCGGTGCGGGCGCGCTTCTCGCCCTGCTCCACGTCGAAGGCCCTCCACTCGGGCCCCTGGTCGATGAACTGGTCGTCGAGGACGAGACCGCAGTCCTCGCAGAGGAGCTCCCCGCGCTCGTAGTCGCGGACCAGGTGGTGGCTGCCGCACTCGGGGCAGACCTCGATCTCTTCTGTTCCTTCTCTTGTCTTTGGCATCGCGTTTCCTCCCCTTGAAGAACGTCGTGCTTCCTTTGCCCGCCCTGGAACCCTCGACGGGGTTCACGGATGCGTAGGGCCCGTCCACGGGGCCGAACACCCTTCCCACGGTGCCGGCCCTCGAGCCGTCGCAGAACACCGCGTCGCCGATGTCGGGGAGGTTCTGGCAGCGGACGATGAGCCTGCCGTCGCAGGTGATCTCCTCCACAACTCCTAGAACATCCATGTCACACACTCGGCCGAATTCGGACAAAACTGATTTAGATAAGGCTAATATCGACCAGTTATTTAAAGATATGGATATTCTTAATATATTTTGAGCAGAAATGGGATTAAGCATCGTTAAAATAGTTGCGGGGCTCCGAACATGGCTGGATTATGTGTCCACGGGACCTCCCCGGGGGCGTTCCGGAGGACGTCTGGGCACCGTCCGCTGGATGCTTTTCCTGCCCCATCAAATTAAATACTAACTACTCTGTCACGGTAGCCAACCGCCCTCTATTACGGGTAATTGGAGGCAAAAAATGGAATTCGCGTTCATGGACTTTCTGACCTTGGTGGTCTTCGCGTTCGCCCTGGTCATGCTCCTCGCGGGGATATTCTCCGCGTACTTCGGATCCGGCAAGAGCAGGGCCGCCGGCGGCGTCATGGCCATCGTCGGTCTCGTCCTGGGCATCGTCTGGGCGTACCTCGTCGGGTTCAGCGACATCGAGGTCTTCTCCGACGTCGCCGCCTGGGACCTCGTCTACACCGCAGTCATCGACCTCATCGGAATCCTCATCGGTGCGCTCATCGCCGTCGGGATCTTCCTCGTGGTCGTCCTGAAGAGCTGAAGTCCCGGCGCCGTCCGGGCAAACACCTTCCCTCAAATCCTTTCCCCATTCTCAAAGATTATAACCAACCAGTGTGTCGCAGTCGCCGATGTCAAAGGTCTCCATCATCCTCGGGAGCAAGAGCGACCTTCCGGTCGCCGAGAAGGCCATCGGAGTGCTGAAGAAGCTCGGCGTGCCCTACGACATAGCGGTGGCGTCCGCCCACAGGACGCCCGCCAGGGTCGAGGAGCTCGTGAAGTCGAGCGACGCGGACGCTTTCATAGCGATCGCCGGCCTCTCCGCCGCGCTCCCGGGCGTCGTAGCGTCCTTCACCGTCAAGCCGGTGATCGGCGTCCCCGTCAGCGGGGCGCTGAACCTCGACGCGATCCTGTCCATAGTGCAGATGCCCCCCGGTATCCCGGTGGCGTGCGTCGGCCTCGACAGGGGCGACAACGCAGCGATACTCGCCTGCGAGATCGTGGCGCTCTCCGACCCGAAGGTCGCGGACGCGCTCGTCTCGTACAGGAAGGAGCAGGCGGACAAGGTGGCGGCCGATTCCGAGAAGGTGGTTCAGGATGCTGGGTGCTGACGAGTTCATTGCAGACACGATCGAGGACCTCAAGGGGAAGATCCCGGGCAAGGCCATCATAGCCTGCTCCGGGGGTGTGGACAGCATGGTCGCCGCGACCCTCGCCAGCAGGGCGATCGGGGACAGGCTCCTCGCCGTGTACGTCGACAACGGCCTGATGAGGAAGGGCGAGACCGAGGAGGTCGAGGGGATGCTCAGGGACATGGGCATCA
>JAUNXZ010000103.1 GCA_030539515.1 Thermoplasmata archaeon | reverse complement strand
CGTCTCCGTGGTGGTCGTGGATTCACCGTCATTGTCGGTCGTGACCGTCCTAACTGTGCAGGACGACGCGGTGACCGATGTGACAGTCGACACGGCAGACGCGATAGTGGTAGTGTATGAGGTCCCCTGAGTAGTCGCGTTCATGAGGAGTGTCATGAAGTAGTCGTTCTGGTAGTACTCGGACCTGCTGGAGACACTGACCGTGTCGAAAGATAGAGCCGAGGGCCTCTCGCCGTTGACGCTGACAAGGCTCGTGGTCTGATCGACGGAGTATGAGCCGTCGGAGTCAGTGGCGGTGTACGAGACGACCACGCCGGTGGCCTCATGCACGTCGTAGACGTATGTGGTGGAAACTCCGTTGGCGGACCTCACCTGGCTGTACTGAACGAGATCGAGCTTGCCGTAGCCGGTCTCCTTGGTGACGGTCCCGACCTTGGTCAGGGCGGAGAGATCGTCAATGACAATGTCGTCGAGAAGCTGATCCTTGTCCATCGTGAAGGTCATGATGATCTCGGCCGAGCCGGTGAGGCCGCTCATGCCGACAGTGTACTCGTCGCCGTTGACGGCGGTCACGACGTAGGAGCCTGTGATCGTGGTGCTGCCGGAGGTCTCCGTGACATTGATGTACTCCCCGGCGCGGATGTTGTCGTTCAGGGTGAGGGTAATCCCCTCGGAGCCGCTGTCCGACCCCTTGTCGCCGCCCATCATCATGTAGGCGCCGACCGCTGCCACCGCGATGATCGCAACGACGACCACCGCGATGATGACACTCTTGGATTCTGCCATGGTATCGGGCCAGCATGGTCTTGACTGTTAATAATGGATATCTCGACGGATGTGCTGGATGGTCCGGAAACTGCCTGTGCCGCGGCGGGTCGCTGCGCTCCCCGCCCCGGCCCCTGCGGGGGGCCGAAGGCGCGGTCGGGACTGCGTCCCTCCCGCTTGTTGGGGTTCGTCGGGGCTCCGCCCCTCCTCACTAAGGACCCGCCATCCTATACACGCGCGCGTACAAGCCTTTATAAGAGACTCCCCCATAGCCGCGCCCATAGGTGAACGGAATGACCGGTGAAGACGACTACATGGCGCTCCTCAACAGGGCGAAGATCGCGTGCCCCGAGACCATCGAGAACCACGAGAGGTTCGAGCTCCCCGAGCTGGACATCCTCCAGGAGGGGAAGATCACGATCTTCAAGAACTTCATCGACGTCACCGACAAGCTCAGGCGCGACCCGCAGCACCTGCTCCAGTTCCTCCTGAAGGAGCTGGGCGCCCCCGGCAGCATCGAGGGCAGGCGCGCCGTTTTCAAGGCGAAGATCGGCTCCCAGCAGATCAACGACAAGATCCAGATGTACACCGAGACCTACGTCATCTGCTCCGAGTGCGGGCTCCCCGACACCAAGATGGTCAGGGAGGACAGGACCCTCATGCTCGAGTGCGAGGCGTGCGGCGCCCGCAGGCCCATCACCGTCAGGAAGGGAGTGCGCGTGGAGGCCGGCAACACCCTCCGCGAGGGCGACATCATCGAGGTCCGCATCACCGACGTCGGGAAGAAGGGCGACGGGACGTCCAAGTTCTACGACTACCTGATCATCGTGCCCGGCACGGTGAAGGGAGCCAGCGTCCACGCCAAGATCACCAAGATCTCCGCCAAGACCGCCTTCGCGGTCCCCACGACAGAGCCCTGCACCCGCTGATGAGGTACTTCGTCGAGTCCTACGGCTGCACCATGAACCGCGGCGAGGGCCGCGGCCTGGCGGAGGACATGGCGTCCCTCGGGTTCGAGCCCGCGGGCTCCGCGGACGATGCCGACGTGGTCGTGCTGAACACGTGCACCGTCGTCGAGACGACGGAGAAGCACATGCTCAGGCGCATCTCCGCGCTCCGCGCCGCGGGGAAGGAGGTCGTGGTCACAGGGTGCATGGCGAAGGCCCAGCCCGGGAGGGTGCAGATAAGGCTGCCCGACTCCGAGATCATCGCCCCGGAGGATTACGGGACGTTCAGGCAGCGCATCATGGACCGCTACGGCGTCCAGGGGTGCGCCACGTCCGTGGACTTCGGCTCCGAGGCCATCCTGCCGATAGCGCAGGGATGCCTCGGGAACTGCTCGTACTGCATCACGAAGCTTGCGAGAGGCGATTTGAGGAGCTATCCCTCTGAGGAGCTGCTGTCTTCGTTCGACGGCCTCCTTGCGCGCGGCGCCAGGGAGATTCTGGTCACGGCGCAGGACACCGCCGCCTACGGCATGGACACGGGGACCTCCCTGGATGTCCTTGTACGTTCGATGCTCGACCGCCAGGGAGATTACCGCCTCAGGATAGGCATGGCCGACCCCCAGAGCGTCTGGAGGGTCCGCGAGGGCCTGGCGGAGCTGATGGACGACGAACGCCTGTACAGGTTCGTCCACATCCCGGTGCAGAGCGGGAGCAATACCGTACTCGGCGCCATGAGGCGCAAGTACACCGTGGAGAGGTTCTTCGAGCTCGTCGACTCGCTGCGCTCCGCTGTTCCCGACATAAGCATCGCCACGGACCTGATCTGCGGGTTCCCCGGCGAGACCGACGAGGACCACGCGAAGAGCATCCAGCTGATCAGGGACCTCAGGGCGGACACCGTGAACATCACCCGCTTCTCGGCACGCCCCGGAACCGACGCCGCGACGATGGAACAGGTCCACGGCAGGATATCCGCCGAGCGCTCCGCGGAGCTCACCGAGGTGAAGAACTCCACGGAGCTCGACGTCAACACCGGGCTCGTCGGGAGGTCGTTCCTCTCGCTCGCGACGGAAGTGGGCAAGGAGGGCACCATCATGAGGACCGGCCACTACAGGCCGGTCGTCGTGAGGGACGAGGTGCCCCTGGGCACCTTCGCGGAGGTCACCGTCACCGAGGCGCGCGCGACGTACCTGCTCGGAACATTAACAAATACGGGTAGCCGATACCGCTGACAGCAGTCCTGTGGTGTAGCGGTCAATCATGCCGGCCTTTGGAGCCAGCGACTCCGGTTCGAACCCGGACAGGACTACCATCCATTCTCGTCACCAATCCAGCACCTCTTCGCCCTCGCACACCGACGAGAACGCCATGTCGCACATGGTGCGGTGGCCCATGGCCGTCCCGCTGCGAACAATAGCGGGCAGGGGCTTCCTCCCGAGTATCTGGTCGGGGCCGATCAGGGTCACTCCGAGCTCATCAGCCGTGTCCTCCGCATCGGCGTCGAATCCGGACGCGGAAACTATCATCGGGCATCCTCCGGCAACCACGGCGCTGAACGCCGCCGACTCGACGGACTTCTTCCCGAGCTCCTCGCCGCGGATGTCGCACCTCACTATCACACGGTCCGGCCCGCTACCGAGGACGAACTCGAATCCGGGAGGGACGTCCTTCCTGGAGACCTTCATCCCGTATCCCGACAGGAGCCCCGCGGAGAGCTTCGTGAACTCCGGGCGCATGAACGCGCCTATCTCGGGCGCCAGGCGGGCCGCGGCGGGACGGGGGCCGGGAGCGTCGGGGCACTTCGAGAGCACGCGCCAGCGAAACACCGCCATGGGTTCCGTCGGACGGTAGAGGGGTGCATCCGTTCCCTTCCTCACGACCTCCATCAGACCCGCGCGGCAGAGCTTATCGATCATAGCCGCCCTGTCCGCCCATCCGAGATGCCTGGAGGCGCGCATGATCTCCTGGAGAGGAGCCTCCCCCACCAGGCATACGACCTTCAGCATGTCCTTCTCGGGCCTGTCCATATTCTCGCGCCTGCAGAACGAGTTCACCGCGGTCTCGATCCTGCCGTCGGAGACGCAGCCCTCCAGGAAGCCGTTGAACGTGTCCGATGTGACCATGCGGGAGCGTCCGGGGAGGCCTCCGAGCATCAGGTACGCGCGTATCGCGTCGTGGTCGGACATGGGAGGCAGGAGCTTCGAGAACTCGCCGGGGGACATGGGGCCGAGCGTCGCGCGGCAGGTTCCGCGCGGAGTGCTGGAGCCTATGCGGTTCCATTCCACGTGGTTCACCGCGCTCTGCTGCGAGAGGATTATCATCGATTCGGTGCACTTCTCGTCGAACTCGATCAGCGAATGGCGGGCGGCCTCGTCGTAGATGTACTTGGCCTTCGCATCCACCGCGAGGACGATGGCGGGCTTGCTGAAGCTGATCGCCGCCTTCACCAGCTCGGGGATGGTCCCGCGGACCTCCTTCACCGAGCCATCCTTCTTCACGTGGAAGAACTCGCCGAGGAACGACTCCTTGTCGCGCCTGATGTACACGGACCTGCGGCGGGAGCAGAACTCCCTGATGAGCGCCGACTTGCCCGAGCCGGGCCTTCCGGCGATTATCACGCATCCAGGCGCATCCGACTCGGCCATGTACCCGAGCCTCGCCAGCTCCTCCTCCCTCCCGATGAACTCCATGGGGATGAATCGGGCTGTTGGTATATAGCGTTATAGCAATGTCTAATGGCCATCAACATACTGTGAGAACACGTTGGCGGATGCGTCAGTTCCTTCCGGATCCTATGAAGAGTTCGATGCTGTCGAGGTACTTGGAGTCGTAGAAGCTGCCGCCCTCCATCATGGCGTCGAAGATCGGCTTGTTGAACTCGTTGAGTCCCTTCAGCTTCATCATCGCCGCAACCACCGCCAGGACCGTCTTGTCCACGAGGTTCAGCTTGGAGCGGTCGATCCATCCCCTCAGGTAGTACACCGGAACGGTGACGTGGTTCCTGTCCGACACCGACTTCTTGTCGAACCTGCCCTCGTCGTCGAGCCCGACGACGCACACGGCAGCCAATCTCGACCTGTCGATCCGGTTCAGCCCGACGACGTACTCCCCGCGGTCCCACCCGAAGAACACGATCCTCTCCCCATCGGGGCACGAGCGGACATCAAAACACTGAAGCCCGGTGCGCTCCGCTAGCTCCTCCGCGTAGCGCCTGGAGGAGCCGGATTTGGAGGAGTAGACGATGATCATGGGAAACCATCACTGCAAGAGTTCGAAGAAATAAAAGGGATTGGACGTTCGATGCTACGTTTAGTGCATGGTAAGCTGCCTCGGAATT
>JAUNXZ010000010.1 GCA_030539515.1 Thermoplasmata archaeon | reverse complement strand
GAGAGGGACGCCCAGACCTGGGCCTCCGCCTTGAACCCGTCGATGACGTCCGGCCCGACCGCGATGTCCCTGAGCTCCCTGCGGTTCCTGACGAGGTAGTCCCGGGAGACCCACTGCACCATGACGTCGGACCTGCTTCCGTCTTCGTTCCCGATCATGATTCCACTGAAACAGATATCCTTCGGAATTGATATAACCGGTTTGTAAACCGTCCGGGATTACAGTTCCGGCTTAACCGGAGGGGCGGATTCATACCCAGGCGGCCGTCGCACGGCGCCGGGATGGGATACCTATGGAGATCGGGGTCTTCGGAAGGGAGCACGGCGTCACGGCGGCCACCGACGCCGGCAGGCGCGGCGAGAACCAGGACGCGACGTTCTGGACCGCCGTTTCGGGCGGGAATAGGGTAGGATGGGACGGCGTCCTGGAGAGGGAGCCGATGCCCGACTCCCGCGATGACATGTTCGTCGCGGTGGTCTGCGACGGCATGGGCGGGCTGCCGGACGGCGCCGCCGCGTCGTCGCTCGTCGCCGGCAGGCTGGCGGAATGGGCGCTGTCGTGCCCCGCGGACTCGCTGGACTCGATGATCCCCTCGTTCGCCGACGCGCTGGAGGGCGCGGAGGCGGAGCTCATGTCGCTGCATCCGGGGAGCGGGACCACGGTGTCCGCCATCCTGGCGGCGGACGGCGGGTGGGCGTCCGCCCATGTAGGGGACAGCAGGTGCTACGCATGGTGGGACGGCTTCGCATGGAGGTCCCGCGACCACTCGCCCGTCGAGGCGATGTTCAGGGAGGGCATGATCTCGGAGGACGAGATGAACGGCCATCCGCTGTCTCACATAGTCTCGCGCCACATCGGCGGGGGCCACGCGGGGAGCCTCTCGGTGTCGAGGATCCTCCCGGGATGGGAGGGCCTGGCCCTCTGCTCGGACGGGGCGTTCGGGTACATGCCGCCGTCGGAGTTCGGGGAACTGCTCCGTTCGGGGAAGACAGCGGGGGAGCTGGTCGACGCCGCGCTGGAGCGCGGGAGCACCGACAACGTCACAGTCGTTCGCATAGTCGCGCGAAATATCAGTTGATGCGCTTCTCAAAGAAGGACAAGGCCAATCCGATCATGGCAGTGAATGCCGTGATGCTCATGGCAACAATTGCCGTGTAGAGGGAAAGGCGGTTGGTCTTCAGGGTGGAATGCTCGTATTCCGTCCTCACCGCGAACATCCAGTTCTCGTAAGCGGAATATGCCTCATCAGCGGCACGGCAGACCATGCGTCTGTAATAGAGGGATCTCTCGCCGAGCTCTTGACCGTAGTAGTCCATGAAGGTCTCGAAGCATCTGATGTTGGCTCCGATAATGCCTCTCATGTTGTGTATGGCTTCGAGATGGTCTGGCCACCCGATATCCGATGACGACACGATCCTGGCGTCCGTGTAGGACAGCACCCGTATCAGTGCCACTATCCTCTGGATGAACAGACCGGCTATGCGACGAAGGGCATCATCAAGACTTGCAGCAACGACGAGATCCTCAGTGGCCGAGCAGGAGATGAAGTTATACCGACATGCCTGGTCGACGATCCTCTTCCAGTCTTTGGAAATCTCATCGGGGATCTCTGTATCGGAAGAGATTGGAAGCCTGGTGCAGTGTAGACCGTTACCGTCTACTGGGAGGAAACCGCAGGGCTCCTCTATAATCCCGCTGGTATCTACGTCGCGCTCCAGATGTTCGTCCAGATATCCGGATATGTTCGGGATCCACCCCCATGCATAGGTCATCGGCTTGCCTCAGCTGTTCTGAATGCCGGCAGCCACAGATGGATCCGGATACCAGAGCGATCTTCCGAATCTGGTCGCTTTGGCATACACCCTCCCGTCAGGATCCCGATCTGGCCCTATCTCCATCATGCCGATGCTTCTCAGGTACTTCACGACCTTCTCGTCATCCTTGTCGACCCATCCTCCGTGATAGTACCTGCTGAACGCATCGTGCGCATGGTCGACGTCGATCGGCCGGATTATGTCATTCCATTCGCCCATATCCATCGGACCGCGGTGGATGTATTTAATCAGGTAGCTAACAAACAACCATATGTAAATCTTAGAGTTGAATACCGCGGCCATTCCGGAGAGCACCCGGCCGTCTGAACGTTTGTCTGCCGCCCGACGCATGCCATCGTTAAAATAGCACGCGCGCATCCTTCACGCGATACAAATGGTCGACGAGAAAGCGATTCAGGCCGCGCAGGAGAAGTACGGTCAGCTCCTCAGGAGGCAGCTCGAGAGGGTCGAGAGGCTGAAAGCCGAGGGCGACTGGCAGGACTACTCCAAGCTGGACAAGCTCATCATCGGGGTCTGCGGAGGGGACGGCATCGGGCCGTACATCTGCGCATCCGCCCAGAAGGTCATGGAGTTCCTCCTGGCCGACAAGATCGCCGCCGGCAAGGCGGAGATCAGGCAGATCGACGGGCTCACCATCGAGAGGCGCGTGGAGGTCATGAAGGCCATCCCCGACGACACCCTCGAGGAGCTGAGGAAGTGCCACGTCATCCTCAAGGGGCCCACCACGACCCCCAAGAAGGGCGACCCCTGGCCCAACATCGAGTCCGCCAACGTCGCCATGAGGAAGGAGCTGGACCTGTTCGCCAACGTGCGCCCGGTCCGCGTCCCCGAGCTCGGAATCGACTGGGTTTTCTTCAGGGAGAACACCGAGGGATCCTACGCCATGGGAAGCGACGGACTCAACGTCACCGACGACCTGGCCATGGACTTCTGCATCGCCACCACCCAGGGCACCGAGAGGATCATCAGGGCCGGCTTCGACTACGCCGCCAAGAACAAGCTGAACTACGTCTCGCTGGTCACCAAGGCCAACATCATCAAGACCACCGACGGCAAGTTCCTGGACATCGCCGAGCAGGTCGCCAAGGACTACCCCGACGTGAGGTGGGACGACTGGTTCATAGACATCACCACCGCCAAGCTCATCGACCCCGCCAGGAGGAGCGACTTCAAGGTCTTCGTCCTGCCCAACCTCTACGGCGACATCATCACCGACGAGGCCGCCCAGATCCAGGGCGGAGTGGGGACCGCCGGCTCGGCCAACCTCGGCAAGAGGTACGCCATGTTCGAGGCCATCCACGGCTCCGCGCCCAGGATGGTCACCGAGGGCAGGGCCCAGTACGCCGACCCGTGCAGCATGATCAAGGCCGTCGCCATGATGATGAACCACATCGGCGAGGTCGAGAAGGCGAAGAAGCTGGACATGGCCCTGGACGTCTGCTGCCAGTTCGAGAAGAAGCTGGTCATGACCGGAAGGGACACAGGCGCCACCGGCGACGAGTTCGCCCAGTACATCATGGACACGATCCAGAGGCCCGACCTGGAGCAGGTCTGGCAGGGATACGTGGACGAGGCCGTCGCCAAGGCGAAGGCCTGATCCCGCGATCGCGAAACCTCTTCGAAACCCCTTATCTTCCCCTTCTCATCCCGTTCCGTCGAGCCAGCATCCCGGCAGGTTCATGAAATCGATGTTTTTCCGATAAAAAATCTCGAAAAATCGGAGTTTTGTAGATACAAAACATCGATGCATCGATGTTTTTCCGATACATAATCCAGGTTAAATAGTCGGACGGCAATCGGGATGCCATGCTCAGACGGAAGATCTGCGACGACCTGATGGAGTGGAAGTCGCGCCTGGACCACAAATGCCTCGTCGTCGGCGGGCAGAGGCAGGTCGGCAAGACGTTCATCGTGTCCAGGTTCGGTGAGAAGAACTACGGGCAGATGCTGTACGTGGACCTCTCCAAGGACCACCGCGCCAGGAGGGTCTTCGCCATCGAGACCACGGTGGACGGCATCGTGGCGGGGCTCTGCGTCCTCCAGGACATGGAGGTCGGGGACCCGGAGGACATGCTGATCTTCCTGGACGAGATCCAGGCATCCCCCCACGCCAGGAGTTCTCTTAAGCTCTTCACCATCGACGGCAGGTACGACGTCATAGCATCCGGGTCCCTGCTGGGCGTCCGCAACCCGTCCAGGTGCGGCCGCAAGGTCAGCGTCATGCACGGGGAGGAGCATCCGGGTAGCGGGTTCTTCGAGGTCTCCGACCCGGAGGAGGACGCCCTGGTCATGCCCGCTGGATACGAGGAGTCCATAACGATGCGGTCGCTCGATTTCGAGGAGTTCCTGTGGGCCATGGGCGTCCCGCAGTCGACGATAGACACCGCCCGCGCATGCATACACAGCAGGACCCCCATGCCGGATGCCGTCATGGCCCGCATGGAGGCGTGCTTCAGGGACTACATGATCGTAGGGGGGATGCCGAAGGCCGTGAGCGCCTTCGCATCGACGAGGGACTACGCCGCAGCCGGGAAGGAGATCCTCGATACGATCGGCACCTGCCTCAACGACATCGACGAGTACAACCTCCCGGTGGACGGGCGCAAGGTCAGGGAATGCTTCCACTCGATACCCGACCAGCTCAGCAGGTCCAACAAGAAGTTCATGTTCTCCCGCGTGCCCGCCGACGGTTCGAAAGGGACGCGCGAGAAGTACGACGGGAGCATCGAATGGGTGTACGAGGCGGGATACGCCGTCAGATGCCACAACATCGGGAACCTGGCCCACCCGGTCTCCGCCTTCATCGACCACTCGTCCTACCGCGTCTACATGTCGGACACCGGCATCCTCCTGAGCCTCATGGGAACGAACGCGATCCGGGCCGTCTACGAGGGGGACTACTCGTACAACATGGGGGCAACTGTGGAGAACGCGGTGGCGGAGGGCATATGCAAGTGCGGCCTGCCCGTCCTGCACTACGAGCGCACGGGCGAGGACAGGATAGACGTGGATTTCGTGCTGGAGTTCGGCAGGGACATCCTGGCCATCGAGGTCAAGTCCGGGAAGGACCGCAGGTCCCCGTCGCTCTCGAAGGTCCGCGAGAAGTACAGGCAGGCCAACCGCAGGATCAAGCTCGAACGCACCAACATCTTCACGGACGACGACGGCGTGGAGCACTATCCCCTCTTCGCGGCCTGTTTCGCCGACATGCTCGCGCCGGACTACGACGGTCCGGAGTTCGTCGCGTACGGGCCACGACGGTCGGATCCGGCATCGGCGCATGCACGGGCACCCGGCCCATACCCGCGAGCCAATGATTCCGGAAATCCCTGAGACTTCAGAGCCGGTTATCTAGTCCGACCCCCATAGCCCGGACAGCGCCTCCGGGGCCGGGGGCGCGGGGGAACGACGATGCTGACGAAAGCCACGCAGGAGAAGGTGTACAGGACGCTCAAGAAGGTGTTCGAGAAGAACGGCTGGGGGTACGAGCCGGACGATTCCAGGATGATGCTCATGACCGACTTCATGGGCGACGACCTGAGCATCGCCATGATGGTGAGGGTGTCGGACATCGACATCTCGTTCACCACGATCTTCGACTACAGGGTCCCCGACGCCAGCAGGAGGGACTTCGTGTGGGAGCTCAACAGGCTCAACCACGCCCTGTCCTACGGCCGCTTCTCCCTCGATCCGAACGACGGGAGCGTGTACTTCTCGTACAACCACATCTTCGAGGACTCCAAGCCCTCGGAGGAGCTGATCGGGTCGCTGATCGCGATGGTCATCCGCACGACCGACGAGCAGGACGGCGAGCTCCGCAGGATGCTCCCCTGAACGGAGAGGGCACAGGGATTGAGGACCGTGTTCGAGCCGAACGTCACCCCGCTCAGGTACCTGCACCGCTCCCACCTGGGGGCGGACGCCGCCCGCCTCTACGACGAGATCTCCGAGGCCCTGGCCGGAGGGAGGCGCTTCCTGGAGTTCCGCGCGGACGAGTCCGAGGACTTCAGCGCCGCGGTGCTGGCCGTCCAGGGGGACGACCCGAACTTCTACAAGCTGGACCGCCGCAGGTTCATCACCCTCGTCACATCGGGGGGTTCGACGGAGGCAGAGCTCCACTTCTTCTACGAGCCGGAGAGGCTCGAGGAGATCGGGAGGCTCCTGGACAGGACGGTCTCCAGGATCGTCGGGATGTGCGGGGAGTCCTGCTCCACCGACTACGAGAAGGAGCTGTTCGTCCACGACTACCTGGCGAACAACGTGGAGTACGACAGGTCGAGCAACGCCTACGACCACGCCGCCCAGACGCAGGTCGGGGCCCTCCTCGAGGGCAGGGCGGTGTGCGAGGGCATCTCCAAGGCCGCGGCGCTGCTCCTGCAGGAGGCGGGCGTGGACTGCGGGTGCCTGTTCAACAGGGAGCACATGTGGAACGTCATCCGCCTCGACGGGGAGTACTACCATCTCGACGTCACGTGGGACCTGAGGGACGGCTACCGGAACATGGACTTCTTCAACCTGACCGACGCGGTCATCCTCCGCGACAGCGACCACGACCACAGGGTCGGGCCGCCGTGCACGGGGACGGAGTACAACTGGTACCGGAGGAACGGGCGCTACTTCCGCTCGGAGGACGAGATCGTGGACGCCGTCAGGGCGTTCGCCTCCTCGGGCGAGCCGTTCATGGACTTCAGGTACGAGGGGGTGTCCGACTCCGACGCCAAGGGATGCGTGGACCACGCGTTCAGGACGTGCGGCGACCACCCCGGCTACAGGGTGGTCAGCTCCCGCGTCCACAACACGTTCCATATAATTAAGACCGAATAAAGGATGGTGAGAGCATGAAGCTGGTGATGTACGGGCCGAGCTTCGTCGGCAAGACCGCCTTCATGGCGAAGGGGTACGGTCTGATGAACAAGGGGCTGAACTCCTGGCTGGGCCCGGACATAGTCCTGAAGGGATCGCCGGTCCTCAAGGACATGTACAGGGACATGGAGAGGGGCAGGTACCCCGACATGACCTCGCAGCTGGGGACCTACGAGCTGCACCTGAAGCGCGGGCTCAGGAACGTCATGGACTTCACGTGGGTCGACATAAGAGGTGGCTCCATCCACGAGAGGGGCACCTTCGAGCGCGCCAGGGTGGAGTCCGAGCTCTTCAACGCCGACGCGCTGATGCTCTTCCTTTCCAGCCCCGACCTGGCGGCCGCCGGGCCGTCGGAGGCGCTGGACATCGCCAGGGACATAGCGGAGCTCCTGGAGACCGCCGAGCGGTTCGCCAGGGGCAAATCCTACTTCAAGATCTACATGGTGCTCACGAAGGCGGACCTCATCGACGCCTCCGACAAGGAGAGGATCGATGTGATCCTCTCTGCGGCCCTGGCCGGGACCGAGGAGCTGGACGGGTACCTGTTCTACGTCACGTGCGAGAGGAGCGGCATCGCCCACTCCCCGGACGTGGTGATGTACGCCGTGCTCCTGGACGGCCTGTACAGGCTGATCGAGAACGGCTACGACAAGCGCAAGGTGGTCAAGACCGCCGACAGGCTCTCCGACTGGATCGCCGAGGAGACCGGCGACTACGCCTGGAGGGTGGAGTTCACCGAGAGGACGGGGAGGGCATGAGGTCCGCCGCGGTCGTCTACGGGAGGCTGCCCTGCTCCGATTATCCGGATTACCCGCTCTTCGGGCCGGAGGAGCCTCTGGACGGGAGGATGCTGGGGGCCGTCAGGGCCTCGATCCCCAACTCCGGGAAGGGGTACCGCCGCGTGTGCGTGAATTCGGGGGACTACGTCCTCATGGGCGCCGCCGGCAGGCTGGAGGAGATGCTCTCCTCGGCCGGGATGACGTCCCGCTTCCTGAACGTTGACGGGAGGAACCAGGTCTGCTTCGTCGGGGTGCTCGTCGAATGCGGCGGAGAGGTCCCGGCGTTCCCGCCGCTGGACCATCTCCTCGATCTGTACGAGTCCCTGATGGGCGACGTGTGGGGGCTGTCCGAGCCCCCCGCGTCGACGCTGCCGGCAGGCTGGTCGGACTACCCGTTCGGGGACCGCGGCGAGCCGGCCGGCGGGCTGCCCGGTAGCCGCGCCCCGGCGCTTACTGCGCGCGGGGAGGACGAGCTCCTCAGGTCGGCGATCGCGTCGGCGGAGCCGGTGGCCGTGTGCACCCGCTGCGGGGCCGGCATGGCGGACGCGTTCGACGTGGCCGCTACGAGGAGACTGACGTTCATGGAGCGCCTGAGGGCGCTGTTCGGCGGGAGATCTTCGTGACCTCCCGCCGGACACGGACGGCAATAATTCTGGTTTTTGCTTGAACGAGCTTCGTGTTTATATCGCTCGAGCCGTATTCACAATTATGCCTGAACAAGACATACTTGACGTGAATGTGGACATCGTGCTGTGCATCGACAGCACCGGCAGCATGAGCCCCGTCATCGAGATGGTGAAGAAATCCGCCACCAGCTTCTTCGACGAGCTCCGCGACGCGCTGGCCGAGCAGAACAGGGAGATCGACCACCTCCGCCTGAAGGTCATCTCCTTCAGGGACCTCAGGACCGATCCCAAGGACATCGCCGTCCAGGAGTCGAGGTTCTTCGAGCTCCCCGAGGAGAACGAGGAGTTCCAGGCGTTCGTCAGGGACATCAGGGCCACCGGTGGCGGCGACGCCCCCGAGACCGCCCTGGACATCATCGCCCACGCGATGAGGTCGGACTGGAACACGGAGGGCGTCAAGAAGCGCCACGTGATCATGCTCTGGACCGACGCCCCCACCTGCCCGCCCACCGGCGGATGCGGCGTCCTTCAGGGACTCCCCAGCGACCTCGACGGCATCTGGGCGATGTGGCAGGACGAGCAGAACGCCGTCATGAACCAGAGCGCCAAGAGGCTGGTCCTGTTCGTCCCCCGCGACGAGTCGTGGGACTTCGCGACCTCCCTCGAGAACTGCACCGTGAGCAACACGGGGCTCAACGAGGGCATGAGCGACATCGACATGAGCGTCGTGATGACCTTCCTCTCGAAGTCCATCTGAACGTAACAAGGCGACCGGTGATCACAATGGAGACCGTGAACGGCTACTCGATATCATCCGACTGGGTGCTGGTGGCTAACGGGGAGGTCGCCCGGGCCGCCAAGGGCGGGAGGAAGTACTTCATCAAGAGGCTCCCCCGCCCCAAATACCCCACCGACTCCCTCCCCAAGGCGATGCGCGACCGCTGCATCAAGAAGTGCGACGAGTTCGTGTCGTACAGGGAGGGCATCAACAGGAGGCTCAGGGCCCTGGCGTCCGGCTGCCCCGACATGGTGGTCCCCCGCGAGCTGTTCCGCGACGGCGTGTGCTACTACGTCGTCACGGACCTCGTGCAGGAGCCCGTGATGTCCGACGCGGAGATCGCCAGGCAGGACGACGCGGAGAAGTACAGGCTCATGGTCCGCTTCATGGACTTCCTCCAGAGGATGGAGTCCGAGGGGCTGGTCCACGGGGACATCAAGCCCGACAACGTCCTGGTGGTCAGGAAGGCGGACGGCATGCACCCGATGGTCATAGACTTCGAGGACTGCTACCCGTCGGCGAAACCTCCCACGCCGGAGGACACCGTCGGCTCGCCGGAGTACTACTCCCCCGAGCTCGGGCGCTACGTGTGCAGGGGCGACGAGAGCCTGGCCCCCACGTTGACCACCGCGTCGGACGTGTTCGCGGCAGGCATCCTGTTCTACCGCTACTGGACAGGGAAGGCGCTCCCGCAGCCCTGCAAGTTCTGCTACATGGTCGAGAAGCCGTCGGACTTCGACCTCTCGGCCCTCCCGGACGGCCTGGCGTCGGTCATCCGCGGGATGCTCGACCTCGACTACCGCAGGCGTTCCAAGACGTCCATCGTCCGCAGGGACCTGGAGAACCTCGCCTCGGGCAAGTCCGTCGGCGGCACCGGCCCCTCGGTCACAAGGATGGGCGACAAGTACCTCGTCAGGGACGGCACCGGCAAGGAGCTGATCACCACCCGTGCGGGCGCGCAGGCGGCCGCCAAGATGCTGGGCGTGCCAATCGACGAGGGTGATTCCGGACCCGGTCCGGAACCCGTCCCCAAGCCCGCTCCGAAGCCGACGCCGGCCCCGGAGCCGAAGCCGTCCGAAGGGCCCCAGGTCCTGAAGAAGGAGGGCGGCAACGTGACCGTGCTCTGCACGGACGGGGCCGTGAGGACAATGTCCGAGGCCGTCTACGAGATCCTCCTGAAAGGGGGCAAGCTGCGATGAAGGTCGACATGCCCCTCACCGAGGGCGAGGACGCACCTCCCTTCGCCGGCGAGCACTGCGTCGTCGTCTGCGACGGCATGGGTTCCGGATCCCAGAGGTTCACCGTTGACGGGGAGGACCACACCCACGCCTACTACGCGTCCCGCCAGGTCTCCCAGGCCGTGTCCGGGTTCCTGGAGGAGGCGTACGAGGAGATCCTCGCCACCGACAACCTGGGTGCCGTGGCGTACAGGATCAAGGTGCTGGCGAAGGAGGCGCTGTCCGCGTTCTCCGAGGCCAACGGCATCGTCCTGGACGGGTCGGTCAAGGGCTCGACCATACGCCTGATGCCCACCACGCTGGCGTCCTGCATCTTCTCCGAGTCCGGAGGGGAGGTGGACGCGGTGTGCTTCTGGGCGGGCGACTCCAGGTGCTACTATCTGGACGCCGACGGCCTCCACCAGGTCTCGGAGGACGATTCCAGGGTCCACAACGACGCCATGGACGACCTCTTCGAGGACTCGGCCATGTCGAACGTCATCAACCTGTCGAGCGACTTCAGGATCAACTGGTGCAGGTTCCGCGCGAAGGCGCCCTGCATGATCGTCGCCGCCTCCGACGGCGTGTTCGGGTACCTCTACTCGCCGATGCACATGGAGTCCATGCTGCTCCCGAGGGGGGAGGGGTTCGACATCCCGTCGTCGGTCGAGGCCGTGCTCGTCCACAAGCCGTTCGACGACCGCTCCATGGCTGCCATCATGGTCGGGATGGACGAGTCGACGTACCCCGCAGTGATGGCGGAGAGGACGGCGTACATGGATGCGCTCCTGGCGCCGCTGGATGATGTGATGAGGGCCTACGAGGAGGACCTGGAGCTGCGCTCGCAGCTCAGGTCGGCCGACATGTCCGACAAGGAGATGGCCGCCAGGTACTCGGAGGTCAAGAACCGCGTCCGCTCCGGACGCAAGGCGGTCAACGACGGGCTGAAGGCCATCTGGCTGGAGAGCTACAAGGCCGGATACGAGGCCGCCGTGGACGCGTCCGGCGACAGCGACGCCTGGGAGGAGGCCATGGAGCCCGTGGAGGTCCCGGCCGAGACGCCTGTGGAGGCTCCCGTCACCGAGCCCGTCGAGACGCCTGTTGAGACACCCGTGGAGGAGCCCGTCGAGGCTCCCGCGGAGACCCCGGCGCCCGTCCGCGAACCCGTCTCCATGATGCCCGACGGCATCCTGGAGGTACTGGCCGCCTGGGACGGCCCCGGGAAGAAGTTCCGCATGGTCTGCTCCTGGGAGGCGCACGGCGGCGTATACGAGGCCACCTTCAGGAGGTCCGGGTCCGGCGACAAGTGCTTCGTGGCATTCGCGAGGCCCGCGGAGGCGGACTACCTGGCGGTGCTGTCGAAGGTGATGGAGGTCCGCAAGGGGCTGGCCATACCTCCGATGACCGCGGATGCGGTCGGATCCGTGACGGTCGTCACCCAGACCTTCACGGGAGTACGCGTGCCCGCCTCGGAGTACGGGACGATCCCGCCGGAGGTCCGCGAAAGGATGACGACCGACGACCTGCTGAGGACCATCAGGGCCCTCCACGGGGAATCGGTCATCCACGGATGCCTGTCCGAGGACAGCATCGCGGTGTACAGGGACGGAGGGGAGTACAGGGCCGTCCTGACCGGATGGCAGAGCTGCCGCGCCTGCACCGGTGCGGGCGAGGCCGAGAGGGAGTCGGAGGAGCTGAAGAGGCTCATCGCAGCACTTTTCGGCTGAAACGGAAATCAAGGTGATTGCATGTTCACGAAAGCGACAGAGGATTCGGTCTACAAGACCGTGAAGAAGACATTCGACAACAACAGGTGGTCCTACAACGCCGACGATCGGAACCACCGTCTGCTGACGGGATTCCTGGGCGACGACCTGAGGATAAAGCTGTCCGTCGAGGTGACGTCCCTGGACATCCGCTTCGTCACGATGTTCGACTACCAGGTTCCGAAGGAGAAGAGAACGGAGTTCGTGCTGGAGCTCAACAAGATCAACAAGGATCTGGCATACGGCTGCTTCTCCCTCGATCCCGATGACGGGAGCGTCTTCTTCGCTTTCACGCACATATTCGAGGGCGGCAAGCCCTCGGACGAGCTCATCGAGCAGCTCGTGACATTGGTCGTCCAGACAACGGACGAGCACGACGGGGATCTCCAGAAGATCCTCAGTTGACCGGATGTCGTAAACCATCCCTCCGTGCCGCATCCCTCCGGTGCCGGCACGGAGGTCCATCGCATGACTCGTTCCGCGGCGGCCCCGTCCGCGTGGCGGGTCCCTATTTAAGATTGCTAATTATACGGGCATCAGTGGACGGCGCGACCGGCGCCGCTCCCGTGCGGAGTCTGTTGGGATGAAGAGCGTTGGGTTGATCCAGATCCCCTGCCTGTGCAGGGACCGCGAGATCTCTGAGGCCTTGGAGTCGATAGAGGACATGAGGTTGATGGGATATCCGCCCATCATCGGGATCACCGGATCGCCGCTCGTAGGACGCGACGCTTTCTGCCGCAAGCTCATCAGCAGGCTGGACCCTGACGGCAAGAAGACAGTGGAGGAGATCGACGCCGAGACGTTCGAGGGAAGCATCCCCTCCGCCGACATCGTCTTCTTGCGCAACGCCGGGCTGAACGAGGCCCTCCTGAACGACGCCAAGATGAAGCTGGGCAGTTCATCCGTGCTGATCTTCACGTGCCTCTGTCCTCCCGACAGCATAAAGGGCCTGAGGACACTGGAGATCGGATGGCTCGCGGACGAGTACGTGATCGAGTTCTTCCGGTCGATATGCGAGAGGGCCAGGCACTACGACCTGTGTCTCGACGATCTGAAGGGACTGTCCTGCTTCGACAACCTCCACGATCCCGCGCTCCTCTCGGTCCTGGCCTACTGCCTGGACATCGAGCCCTGCCGCAGCAGGGACGATACGATAAAGGCCATCGAAGACTGGCAGTCCACGGTCGAGCGGTACATCGACAACCTCGGCCTGATGAACATCATGGACGCGCTCGAGAAGCACTTGGACACGCTGGTGCCCGACAATCCCGAGCGTGCGAAGGCCATTCTCGACGTGCTATCCATGAACGGTTCCCACAAGCCGTGCAACAAGCCACTGCTCGACAGGATCGGGGTCGGTTCGAAGGAAGACTGCAGGGAGGTCCTGAAGAGGCTCGAGGACCTGAACCTCGTGGAGATCGACCATCTGCAGAACAAGGTACTCGAGCTGAACTGCAGGATGCCGGAGTTCCTCAGGGTGCTGTGGCTGTCGCACATACGTCGCAAGAAGGACGGGTCCTGGCCCAGGGCGATCAACTCGGTGATCAGGGCGTTCGTCCTCATAGAGAACGAGGAGTCGCTCAAGGGAGGGGTGAAAGAACGGTCTCACCTTCCCACGATCATATACACCAACGACCGGCTCATGCTCCAGCAGCTCAGATACCTGATGCAGTATTGCAGCAAGAATGACTTCGAGGGATATCTCGATGGTCTGGAGTACTGCAGGTCCAACCTCGCTGAGATCAACGGGATGTTCAAGGCCGGTTTCGTGCCGGTCGACTCCAACGGAGCCATCATCACCGCGGAGGTCGAGGGTGTCTACCGCATGGACGGTGTCCGCTGGAAGCACAGCTCCGGCGGAGGGGATGTGCTGGACCCGGCCGGCCATCAGTTCGTCGGCGGACTCCGCTTCAAGGAGGGAAGCAAAGGCCCGTCCCGGTGGTTCGACGTGGTGGTCTGGTATGCCAAGTTCCTATACGCCTACGATGTCGTGGACGGTGCAGGCACATCGTCCACAGACCTGCCTCTGAAGCTCCATGATTTCCTGAAGAGGAGCGTGTTCGACCCCTGCAATGATGCCGCGAGCGGTTCCCGCATCGTGAGCCAGGAGGAGATCATGGAATACAAGAGGCTCGACTTGAGGCTGCTATGCCAGGGGCTGGGAATAGCCTTCAGGGGGATGAGGGACGAGGTCGAGAACTACATCGACGTCATCCGCGAATCCATAGATGATCTGGAGAAGTACAATTCCGAAGATTATAGGAAAACGCTGACTGATGTTTCCAGGGCACAGTTGTTGCCTAATGCACAGGCCATACTCCTCGCCAAGGTCGAGACCCTCAATGTGAAGAACGCCCGCAGGGATCTGGCATCAGATCTGGATTTTCCGATGGAATTCAACAAGCTGTTCTCAGAATTCGATAAACTTCTCAAGGACCATGCGGGTGCCACCAAGGGTCTGTTCCCGGACAGGATAGATAGCAGGATAGGCAGCAGGAAAGACATCAAAATCCTGGAGCAGATCGATTTCGCGGGACAGGGACTCAAGACGGACGAGAATTACATTCTGGACGTTCCCAGCGTGATGTCGATCTCCGTGTATGGTTTTATGAACAAGTTCTTCTCGCTTGCGTACAGGTCCTATGGCCAGTATCTCATGGAGGTCGAACCGGAGGAGGCGGTGTACTTCCTCAGGGAATCCGCGAATGCCTTCGCGAGGGGAGGTGCCCATTTCGGGCAGGCTAACGTCCTGAACGCACAGGCGCAGTGCATGCTGGCCAATGCGGTTATCGGATACAGTGCGAACGACATCGACGGGTTCAAGAACAGCCTCAAGGAAGCGGATGAGGTCGTTGAGAATGCACTGAAGGCCGCCTCGATCACCGGAGTCAAGCGCACGATCCTCAACTCGCGCGTCCTTCAGGCTCGCATCAGGATCAACCAGGGCAAGCTCGAGGATGCCTCCGCAATCATCAGCATGCTCCGTGCCACGCCGGACCTGAAGCAGGGGACCCTGCTCAGGCTCTCATACGGATTGGACAGCCTGGAGGGGGACTTCTACAAGGCGACGGGGAAGTTCGACCGCGCCATCGAGGCGTATCGCAGGGCGGACAAGGCTCAGACGACTATGTTCTCCCCATGGGAGCGCATGACCACGAAGTCGAAGATATACGAGCTCCTGATGATGACCAACCAGCATGTCCCGGAAGAGCTCTCGTCGGAGCTGGTAACCTACTCGAAGTCCAGCCTCTTCGGTGAGATGAGGACCTCGTCCATCCTCATCAACAGGAACCTCTCGTGCTCATGGGTCAGCGGTAGACCTTTCCTATGAGGTCCATGAGGAGTCCAGAGGTGTATCCGAACTCCTCCTTGTGATCCCTGATGAAGTTTCCGAGGATCTCGTTGGTGGTCTTGACCTCGGAGTAATCGCCGTTGCGGCTCAGGGCTATCGCCAGCCTTCCCCTGCAGACCATCGCCCTGCGCACCTGGATGTAGCTGTCGTACATCTCCAGGGCGTCCCTGAACGATGCCTCGGCGGATTCCCAGTCCCCGACCTGGGACCTCATGGCCCCCTGGCAGTCCAGTGCCACCATCCTGATGTACGCGTCTGAGGGGTTGTCGAGGATCCTGGATACCAGGGTCTCGGCCAGGAAGACCTCGTTCTTCGAGACCATGGTCTTGGCCGATTCGATGTCGAGCTCCTGTCCGAGGCGCAGGATGGTGGCGTTCTGCACGCGGCCGTTCAGGCCTGAGAGCGTGATCTTGGACATGCGTCCCGGCCTTGACAGGATCTCGTTCTCCGCTTCGGTGTAATTCCCGACGTGCGCCCTCAGCATCTTCCTGCGGAGCCTGGATTCCAGATTGGACAGGCGGATCCTGCAGATATCGATAGCATCGGAGACGCAGTCTTCTGCATCGTCTCTGTTGCCTCTCTCCTCTATCCTGAGCCTGCATTCCATCAGGAGCTTTGCGGCCTCGTCGAACTCCATCCTCTCCACGAGGACCTCCATGTAGGACGACGCGCAGTCGAGTACCTCGGCGAGTGAGAGTCCGAGGCTATCATCACTGCTGTACACGAGCTCCCTCGGTTCGTCAGAATAAACGGTATATCTTAGATTCTTCAGACCTCTGGACGGGTCGTCCTGGAGGCATTGGATCCTCAGCTTGTTCTGGCAGACTGCCCTCATGACGCGCAGATTGTGCTGGATCGTGTCGAGTTCGTTCTTGCTCATGCCTTTGGGCGGAACTTTCGCATCCTTCATCCAGGCTATCAGGTCGGACATGTCCCTCATGCGGTCGCGCAGCTGTATCGTGTCGGTCTTCGTGGGGCCGTATAGCAGGGAGTTCACGGATTTGTACAGGAAGTACGAGAGGGGTTCGAGGAGCCCTCTGGATCCCAGCTCATTGTAGTCTGTCGAACCGCCGGATTCGGGCTTCACGCCCCTGATCCTACCCAGCACATGATTCAGGAGCCTCTCCGTCTCGAGGCTGTAGTCATCCAGGAGATCGTGGCTCCTGACGAGGCCGACCGTTTTGGAATAGTTCCTGCAATCCTCGTCGGACGCATCCTTCCCGGTGACCAGGTCGGTGGAGACGATCAGCATGCCGTACAGTTTCCTGGCGGGGATGAGCACTATGTCGGCGGGCTTCTCCGAGGCCAGCGAGGCCAATGTCGCCTTGTCCCATTCGGTGTCGCCGTACTTCTTCTTGCAGACTGTCCTGAGGACCTCGCCGGTGTAGTCGGAGACGCGGACCGCATCCCCGTCGCTGTGGACCAGAAGGGCTTCCGCCATGGCGTCGATGCATGGCCTCACATCATCAGTGAATATCCCTATGGGGGTGAACTCGCTGCACCCGTACAGCTGGACACAGGCTTTCAGGAATGTGCCCTTGTTCTTCTGGAAGGTATCGATGTCCTCAGTCTTCTCCCCTGAAGGGGATTCCCCATCCTCGGCCTTCTTTTCCTGGAGGGCCTTCTCGTCCAGCCTCTCGAGGAACGATTCCAGGTACCCGGTCTCCTGGGACAGGTCGAATGTGCTCATGTATCCCCTCCACGAAACGATCGTCTGTTCCGGGTGCTTATCGTAAAGGGACTGGTCGCGCATCATCTGGGCGAGGTGCTCGATGGCCATGCGGTTGACGGGCACATCCCCGGAGGTGCAGGCCCCGACAGGTATCGCCGTGCGGAGGGCCCTCATCCTGAGGAGGGTGTCGAGGGCGACGTCGGACGTGACATCGCCCACGGTGATGAACGGGCTGCCGCTGATGCAACCCGACGAGGTGTAGACGACGCATCTGCATGTACCCGGGATGGGCAGGGGTTCGGGCACATCCAGCGTCTCCATGTCCCGGATGTAGGCGATGAACGGCTCGGCGAGCTGAGGGATCGTGGTGTTGTCCAGGCACTCAACCCTCTTGACATCAGGGAAGATCTCCCTGAGGCATCTTACGACCTCGGCCGCTACCTGCTCCCTCCCGGAGAACGGCTCCCCTATGATGCCCATCGTCCTGTACCTGCACTCGATCGAGTTCCTGACGAATGCGCGTGTTCCGCACTCCTGCGTGCAGTATTTTCCGGTGGGATCTAGCAGGGCGTTCATGTCTCATTCCCGTGTGTGGTTGATTTGCTGCGGAGGCGGGGTGACAGCGTGTTGAGCGGGTCCGCATGCATCGCCTTCGCCATCCAACCCAGCTGGGTTGCGTCAAGCAGTCGAAGGATTTTATACATCGGTCCCAGTTAGAGGAGGGATGAGCGGTAGGACCCCGAAACACCTGGACAGGCTCATATGGACTGGGCCGCGCATGTCCGACATACAGGACTGCGAGATAGGGCTGTTCGCCGGCTCAATCACACTATACGGGGACAACGATTCGGACGACCGGAACTGCATCCTCTTCCACAACCCCTGGTTCCTGGAGGGGGATGGCCACGGAGTCAAGTACCTCAATTACGAAGAGAGCAGGAAAGCGCTGAGCGATGACGAGGCGGTGGTGTCGGCACCCAGGAGCAGGTCCTCCGAATATGTACGGGACCCCCATGCCAGCGAAGGCCTGGCATTCAACAAGAGGATTCCCTGGCAGTATGAGGCGAAGGAACTCTGCCAGGATTACCACCGCAGTAACCACGAGTTCTGTTGCATCGAGGGTTCCCGCACATTCAACAGGGCGTTCGTCAAGAGCTTCTACAACCTCATGCCGGACGACAGGAGCCCGGGGCCGGACGGGGAGGTCAGGTTCGAGCGCGGATGCAGGATCAACCACAACCTGGTGACCGTGTCGCAGGACCTGTTCACTCTCTGCGAGCAGATCAAGATCATCGGGGCCGCATATGCGTGCAGGGAGCTCGGCCGCAGGGGCAGGGAGCTGACCAGAAAATCGGATTGTTCCTGCAATGGGATGAGGGACATCGGGAGGGCGGCATCCAAGGTGTTCTGCGAAGGGAAGGTGGACTACTCCAACAGCCTGTGGTTCATGTCTTACAACCCGAATTTTGTCGCCAGACGCGGTGACGAGGATCAATACCTCGCACTGGTGAAGCTCATCGAGACAATTCACGGCATGAACCCTCCGGAGAAGGAGTCGGGAGCAGGAGCCGAGAAGTCCAGGCAGCTCATAGACGACGCGGAGATCAGGAAGGTGATCTCCAACATCAAGGCCAAGTGGGACAAGGCATGGGCCGAGGGCGGATTCAGCGACAGGGCATTGGTCGAGAAGCTCTGCGAGGACGTCAGAAAGACGGGGTCAGAGAACTTTGCGATCCTGTCCACGGGCGACGAGATGCTGCTGGATCCGTTCATAACGTACTGCTACCTGGTGATAATGTGCTACGGCCCCTCCGTGTTCAGGTTCGGAAGGTACGGGGTTCCAGATCTGGAGGACGTCTTCAGGGACAGTGTGCGCAAACACTCCGACGGCCATGCCTTCAGCCGTGACGAGGAGATACTGCTGTATCTGCACTGCATCAACGAAGGGCGCAATCCGAGAGTTCTCGTCCGCGGAAGCCCGGAGGACGAGGCGTGGATCGCGTCTCAGGAGATCCTCAGGCACACCCTCTGCCTGAACGAGGAGGGCCTGATGAAGGACCTCAACTCGAAGAAGGGGTTCAGGGACCTCTGCAAGGAGCACGAGATCCCGACGACCGAGGCCATAACCATCGAGGCCAGCGGCGCAGATTGCAACATAGACCTGTTCCGCGGACTGATCAAGGACGGCGCCAAATACGTGGTCCAGGAACCGAACTCCAGCGGAGGGTTCGGGACGTATCTGTTCGAGGACCCGATGGCGGAGAAGGCCGACAACGAGGCCAGGGACGGCGCCGCCAGGCTGCAGAAGAAGAAGGAGGACGAGAACCGCGACATCAGGAGATATCTCGAGGGCAATCCTGCAGACACCCTCCTGATATCCAGGTACCGCGACCCCAACGTGTCGGTGAACCTGCATGCGATCATCACGGATGACGATGTGTTCCTGTCCCCCTGCTCCATCCAGATAATCACGATCACGGACCGCCGCCTGATATACTCCGGTGCCGACTTCGACGCATTCCGGCGTTTCGAGGATGACAACCCCTCCAAGGTGAAGGAGATCTACGAGCACGCGCGCTGGCTGTGCGGCATCCTCGGGAAGAGGAACTACCGCGGGGTGATCGGGTTCGACATCATCGTGTCCGACCGCGTCGAGTTCGTGGAAGCCAACAACAGGTTCCAGGCATCGACCATCCTGCTCAACAAGGCCCTCGCGGAATACGGGCTCAGGAAGGACACCGACTCGCTCAACCTCGAGGTCAGGCCCCGTCTGATGTACCGCTACGACGACCGCACGGTGTCGAAGGGCCCCCGCCTGCAGTCGATCCAGATGCAGAACCTGCTCGCGTTCTACGGCAAGCCCGACAAGGTCTACGCGTCGCCCGCCGGCGCTGGCCGGCCTGTCTTCAAGAAAGGCCTGAAGACGATCGGCCTGAGGGACGAGGCGAGGATCAGGGACATGGTGGCCAGTCTGCCAAAGACCCTGTACGGTAACGACCCGAACACGAACAGGGAGAACTGGGGGAACATACTCCGGTCGGAGCTGAGGACCATCCCCGTCCCGTACAGCTTCTACATCTACCACAGGCACCACGAGGACAAGGGCACGGAGGGGTCATCCGAAGGATCCGAGTCCGAGGAACACAGGATCTTCCACGACGTCCACATGTTCAAACGCGTCGGCGAGAAGATGCGGAAACAGGACGGGGAGAAGCAGGAGGCCCTCGAGGGTGCGAAGGGGAAGATCCTCGAGAGCGTGGACGGCCTGATCCTCCCGCTCGTCGCCGACGGCAGGTACCTGGGCATCATCAGCGATTACCTGCTGCCGCTGAAGACTCACATCGCAAAGCTATTCGCGGATGAAGAGGAGAAGCGTAACAATATCATAGGACAGCTCGACGAGTGGCTGCTGGAGGAGCTGACCGCGTTGCGGGATCTTCGTTATGACCAGGGCGCGGACAAGGACATGTTTATCCACGGCGTCCTCCGGAGGCTCAAATCCCGGCTCCTCATCCTTCAGAATTCATCAAATCTGGGCAATCCGGGGATGGAGGCCAAGCGCGCCTTTGACCTCATCGCGAGTTCCATAGGTCTGACCGAAGAGGTTTACAAGGAGGTTTCCTCCAGGTCTGACGGGGCGCGTGCCTTCGCATCGTGGAGCCCCGGAGAGTCCGAGGAAAGGCGGATGCAAAGGCTGTGCACCGAGCTAATCGATGCGCGCAGGCTCGTATCGGGGTACATGGAGAAACCGCCAGAGGCGAAGATAACAGACTCGCCGGAAACCAAGGACGGAAAATCCAAACCGGACCCATCCGTTTCCGACGAGGGGTGCTTCGACACGCGCGTCGTAGTCCTGTTCGTCGCCAGGATGCTTTTGGACAGATTGGAACGCGCATCGGGCAAATTCAGCGGTCGTAGATTCGAATATTGCATGAAGGATGCATACGGGGTTCTTGCCAAGGACACCTGCAGCAGGGGAACCTTCATGGACCGCTTCAACCAGCTCCTCATGGGCAACATGGTCCTCGACGAGCGGGTGTGCGAGGTGTTCGAAACCCAGTTCCGGCACGCGGAGGACCTCAGTGCGGGTTCGGTGGACGGATGGGTGCAGAACGGCGCCTTCATGTTCAAGGTGCTCTTCTTCACCAGCATCACGAGCACGGTGTTCGACACGCCCGTCGTTCATCCGAACCTCAGGCCCCCCGATTCGAAATGGGTCGAACGCATCCTCCGCGAGGACGCGGACATCCTCGCTCTGAAGATCACGCTGATCAACAACGGCATCTACATACCCGAGGAGACCCGGGCCGCGATGAAGGAGGATGCCGTCGCCAGGGGCTCCAAGTTGGACGATCCGATGCGTCGCGGGGTGAACAGCTCGGTCGACCTCCGCCTGAAGGGAATCGAGTTCAGCCATAACGGCATCGAGTACCATGAGCTCCCCGTGAACTGCGCCGAGGACAACTTCATCGCCAGCTATTCGCCGGTCACGTTCGTGGTGAAGGACAAGCCGAAGACAAAGGGCGAGCTGAAGTCGGAGTCAGAATCGAAGAGTGATCCGAAGCTCGGGGATGAGCCGATGACGGAGGGCGGGACGAAGTCGGGAGGCAAGCACAGTCCGCACACGTACACCCTCAGGTACTACGGCAATCCGATAAGGATAAACGGCAAGGAGCTGGAGGTAGACTACTACTCCCCCTGCGAGGCCATCAAGGAGATGGAGAACTCCAACATAGACCGGATAGCCTTCGTGGCCACGGACCGCATCCGCTACCAGCACCATGACCGCTGCGATTATGCGGCGAGCGGGAACGGGTGCAAGTTCTGCGAGCTGACGGCCAAGGGGGCGAACACCAAGATGGCCCGGTACAACGAGGGCGACATCATGGAGGCTATCACCGAGACGATGGCCCGTCGTCATCCCTACAAGGAGTTCAACTCCGAATCGAGCACCAACATGCTGTACTACGATCACGTGCTCATAGGCGGAGGCACCTACCTGGAGCACTTCGATGCCAAGAGGCGCATCCTGAGCATGTGCAGCAGGATCCAGAGGCTGGGCGGCGACGACATGCCCATCTACCTCATGTGCGTGCCTCCGAACACCCTGACGGACCTGTACGAGTACAAGGCCGCCGGCGTGACCGAGGTAGCTTTCAACATAGAGATCTACGACCAGGTGCTCGCCGCTAAGTTCATGCCGGGGAAGAGCCGCACGACGATCTCGAAGTACCTCCTGACGCTGACCACGGCGAAAAGCATCTGGGGAGGTCCCGGATGCGTCAGGTCCGCGCTCATCCTCGGGCTCGAGAGCCCCGACAGCACCATGGAGGCCGTGCGCATGCTGTCAAGCATAGGGGTTTCCCCTATCCTGTCCATCTTCCGTCCGGTCGAGGGCACGGATCTGGAGCACGTCATGCCGCTCCCGAGCGAGGAGCTGTACGACCTGTTCATGGATTCGTACAACGTCTGCAGGGCTGTGGATGTCGACCTGGGGCCGTCATGCATATTCTGCCAGAACAACACCCTCACGCTGCCGAACGAGCTCGTGGAGAAGGAGGCAGAGATCGCGGAGAGGGAGGAGGGCAGGCGAGATGTCCGAGGCAGGCTTCTCTAAGCGTGGGTGGAAGATCCTCCTGGCCATTCTCGGAGTAGCCCTGGTTGCGGCCATCATGTACATCGCAATGTCGATGGGTTCCAACCCAGGTCAGGACGGTCTGGAGAACTTCTACGTCCTTCTGTCATCCTCAGTAATCGCGCTCATCGGTGTATCCGTCACAGGATACATCTTCCTCACGGAGTCTCTCAGGAGCACCCGCGATTCCAATCCCCGTTTCCTGGAGTCCGCCAACAGCTATCAGAAGACCGTCTTTTCCAACCTCCTTCGCAACTTCGCCATAGGAATCATCATCGTTGTCCTGTTCGCGATATTTGCGTACTATACCGTGCTGAAGCCCGATTTCATCTACCTGGATAGGTTCCGCGACGTTCTCATGGTGCTTTCGACGGCACTGTTCGCGGGATTCCTTTGCTGGTCGATCTATCTTGACATCAATATGATGAACATAGAGTCCGGCATCAATGCGCAGGCGCGGAAAATCCTGGATTCCAGGAAGGATGTCTTCAGCAAGAGGTGTCTCCTGGTCAGGATGAACACCGAGGAGTACCGCGACCTGATAGAGAAGGACGACGACGGGGTTTACCACGATTTCACGCCCGGACACTCCCCGGATCCGTCCATCACGGGGATGATCCTGGCGATCAACGGGAAGCGCTACCAGGACCTCCCCGAGGTTGTCGACCTCGAGGAGCTCCACTACATCGCGTACCGCGACATCTCGGACGAGCTCCAGGTCAACCGCGTCATCACGATGTTCGACGACATCGAGGCCATCCTGTGCAGGATGGTCGACAACGGGTCGGAGACCCTCGACGACACGGACAAGAAGAGGCTCGAGTCCCTGTTCGGCATCGGCAGCGGCCGCATGTCGGAGGTCGGGATGGCCAACGACATCATCGACTACTACTTCGAGCTGAAGAAGTACCGCGACAGCGTATTCGTCGTCAGCGGAGAGGACCGCAGGGATGATTTCGGGGTACAGGAAGAGAAGGAATCCGAAGAGGATGGAATCCCCGACTGGATCACGTACGAGGGGACGGCCGACTGCAGGACGGTCCGCGACACCCCCCGCACCCGCTCGTCCCCTGTCGACAAGGGCCGGAAGAAGAAGCACCTTTTCGGCAAGGAACCGGTTCCCATCAACATATCGGAGCATCTTCTGACGATGACGCCGTTCGTCTACCTTCTCAGGTACGAGCTGGCGAAGAAGCTGAGGTCCGAGGACCTCTCCAACATGCGCCTGTCCAGGTGCGACCTGTCGTATGCGAACCTGAAGAAGTCGAGCTTCCGCAACAGCACGCTGACCGACGCGTCCTTCCTGTATTCGGACATGACCGGCGCGGATTTCACGAACTGCGACCTCAGCGGTGCGGACTTCAAGAACTGCACGGCCGTGTCCGCGGTCTTCGCCGATTCTAAGATCAAAGGCTCCTATTTCGACGGGAGCAACTGCCTCGGAGCGAGCTTCATCAGGGCGGCCGTCTCGGACAGCAGGTTCCCGGGAATCAGCATGGCCGGTGTGACGATATCAAGCGCCAGCGTGGTGGAGGTAGTTTTCGAGAACTGCAACTTCACGGAATCCAGCTTCGCCAAGTCCACGGTCTTCAGGTCCGTCATGGACAGATGCCTGTACACCAACAGCAAGTTCAGCGGCGCCACGATGTCCAACTGCTCCATCATCGCGGACAACTTCACGAGTTCGGACTTCACGGGAACGACGGTCAACAACTCCACCGTGAAGAACTCCCTATTCATCACCAGCAAGATGGACGGGGTGGTCTTCATCTCCAACACGTTCCTGGAGTGCACGTTCTCGGGCAGCCAGATGAGCGGCGCCAACTTCACAGGCAGCCAGATCCTGGCGGCGGCGTTCGATTCCACGATCCTCACGGGCTCCAACTTCACCCGCGCCCTGATCGGGGCCTACAGGCTCGACTCTTCCCTCAACAGCTGGGTCATCAAGGACGAGGACGGGCTCGCGGGCCATCAGAAGATCATCGAGAAGATCATGCCCCTGGGGGAGGATTCCAAGTCCGGCATCGCAGACGAGGATCTCGATCACGTGGACATAACCCGTATGAGGAGCCTCCTCTCGAAGTTCGACCACTCCAGCATGGCGGACTGCTACTTCCTCGAGGCGGAGATCAGCAGCGCGAGCATGAGGTACGTGTTCCTAAACGGCTCGATGTTCAACAAGGTGAGGGTGTCGAACACGACGTTCGAGAAGGCCAGCCTGGCGAGCCTCCATGTGGCGGACACATCCTTCGACAGGTGCAACCTCAACAGCACGTCCTTCCTCGGGACCACCATGACCTCCTCCCAGTTCACGGGGTGCTTCATCGAGAAGTCGACGTTCCAGGGCGCGCTGATAACGGATGTCAAGTTCACCGACTGCAAGTTCAAGGAGTCGTCATTCGACGGGGCCAAGATCGTCGATTCATGGTTCATCGACGTCAAGAAGATCGACCCTTACGCCTTCCGGGGCGCCAAGGTCAACAACCTGCACCTCAAGGATTGCACGGATGCCGACGACAACCCGATCCCGGAGATCAGCTTCATCTCGATCGATCAGCTGAAGGCGTACTTCGGCATCGAGGATGCAGCGAGCTGAACGCCGTCTTCCCGACACGGCGACGTCCGTACACGACGAACGCCGAGTGGGTGCCGTAGTTATCTTCGAGTGTTTCGAGAACGTCATCTCTGCCGATCAGCCCCTCCATGTTTTCGGATGTTCTATTGCGTATTTCTGTTCTGAACGTTGAAAAAAATTCAACATCAATATTGAAAAAAATTCGTAACTGTTCAGAACCCCCTTTCTTGAAACCCGC
>JAUNXZ010000102.1 GCA_030539515.1 Thermoplasmata archaeon | reverse complement strand
GACTGCACGTCCCCTGCCTCGGCCTTGGAACTAATCTCCTCGAAGGATTCCATCGCGTCGGCAACACACTCCGCCTAATAAAACGTATGCCAAACCCGTTTCTGGGTATCGCGCGCATGCGCGAGGGGCTCAGGAGGAGCCGCCGATGGTGGTCCTTCCGGACCTCCTGTCGAGCCTCCTGTTGCGGATGTAGATCGAGATCCCCACGGCCACCAGGGCGAAGTCCAGGACGTAGAAGGCGAACACGTAGTTCACGTTCCCGCCGGCCACCTTGCTGAGCATGCCGCACACGTAGGCGAACTCGATGATGACCATGAAGTACGGGCTGGTGCCCACAGCCGTCCCCGCGCGGTACGACCTGATGATGTTGAACGGCCATGCGGACGCGAAGCCGAGCAGCATCATGATCTCGAACAGGTTGGCGAGGGTCGCGGGGTCCATGCCCCCTCACTCCGGGCCGGCGTATATACGGGTTCCGAGGCCACGGGATTTTTAAATGACCCGTGAGAGACACATGGGATGCCCGAGGTGACTCCCACGGGACACATGCCCCTTCGGGGCATAGTCAATTTCAAATAGGGTACCCCGATGCACGCGTTGCGGGATGAACCCGCGGTGATCAAATGTACAGCATGAGCCCGTTTTCCGGTCCTCTCCTCTCCGACGAGGAGTCAATCAGGAAGTACAACGACGAGAAGCAGTGGGGCCTTCACATCGCAGTGGATCTAGGCGATTGCGACCACGACAAGATCTGCGATGGCGAGTACATCAAGAAGTTCGCTGTGGACCTCGCGGACCACATCCACATGAAGAGGTACGGGGAGCCCATCGCCGTCAGGTTCGGCGCGGACCCCAAGGTCCAGGGTTACTCCCTCATCCAGCTCATCGAGACCTCCTGCATCGCGGGGCACTTCGCCGAGGACACCGACAGGGCGTTCATCGACGTGTTCTCCTGCAAGGAGTTCCCTCCCGAGTCCACCGCCCAGTACTGCAAGGAGTACTTCGGCGCCAAGAGGATGCAGTACGCCACCCTCTTCAGGGACGTCTGAGCCTTCCAAACCAAGGGGGCCTGGCCCCCTATTCCTCCCTTTTCTGATTCCCTCGGTAGGGAACAATCCTCGGCGTTTTATCCCGGAAAGGACGGCCGCAGCATCTGGCACACCCCGCGCGGAACGCTGGATGGGTGGCCGGGAAGTAATTACCGAAGGACTGTAACGGATGTTGATTTGGCCTTTAGAGGAACAGTTTCCCGATTAAGGTTATATTCTGATTCGCCGAATCGGCGGGACAAGGTGTCAATCTTGGAATCTAAAAAGATCATCGCGATTGTCGCTGTCGTCATCGTAGTGGTCGCCGCTGTGGCGATCGCCGTTTCCATGAGCGGAAACAACAAGGACTCCGATGCGACCAGCGGAACCTCCATCATCGGACGCGTCAACACCGACGGATCCGGTATTTTCGTGAAAGAAGGTGTCGATGGATCGAACTACGCCACCATCTCCACCACCGAGCCCTCCAGCGACGAGTACTACCTTGGAGAGGACGGCTGCTACGTCGTCTTCAACAAGGAAGCATGGGGCGGAAGCGTCTTCGGCGTCCCCGCCACCTCGTCCATCCAGTACATCCAGCTCGGCGAGGTCGCCAGCTGCATGGGTCTGAACTACCAGCAGTATGTCGCCGGCCAGAGCACCAACGCCGACACCCTGTACTACATCGCCGGAGTCACGACCTACGACAGATTCGTGTCCACTCTCACCAGCTCCCCCGCCATGGTCGGAGCCATCGTCTGGGAGCCCCAGTACTCCGTCGCCATCCTGGCCGGATGCGACAAGGTCGCCCTCACCAACGAGATGTTCCCCGGGCACACCTGCTGCATCATCGGGGCAAGCAACTCCTACCTCGCCAACCACTCGGACGAGACCGTCCGCTTCCTCGCCGCCTATGTCGAGACCGTCACCAAGATGAACGAGGTCATCACCGCCGGCTCCGGATCCGACTACGAGTACCTCATCCAGGTCGCCATGGACAACGTCGCCATGACCGGAACCGACGCCGAGAAGAGGGCGGCCATCGAGTCCGCTTTCGAGCTCGTCGTCTACACCTACGCGGACGGCACCGGATCCGACCCCCTGTCGGACCTGAAGTCCGACATCGCCAGCCTCGCCGTCTCCCTGTACGACGCCGGTGCGATGAGATACAACTACTCCGACCTCGGATTCAGCTCCGCCACCGAGCTCGCCAACAAGTTCGTCGACAGCAGCTACATGGTGTCCGCCCTGGCCTACACCAAGCAGTCCAGCTACGAGACGGCCAACATCACCGTCGCGGTCATCGGAGGCGACATCCACCAGCTGGCCATCCACTACGGGATCGCCCTGGGCATCTTCTCCGACTACGGGATCAACGTCACGCTGAGCTCCCAGTCCGCCGGACCCGCCGTCTACACGGTCATCCACAACGGCAACGCCGACATCGGGTTCCTCGGAGCCCCGCCGATGACCATCAACGCTATGAACGACAAGGCCATCTCCGCCTGAAAGGAAGGTGACTGACATAGCCGTGCTGGATTTCAAATACGACGAGCACAACCGGGTCCAGAGATGGATCCGGTCGGGACTGATAGTAGTGGTGTCGCTGCTGCTGTTCGTCCTGTTCTGGTGGCTCGTGGCGGAGTGGGGGTACTTCGAGACCATCCCCCTGCCGCAGGACACGTTCGACGCCCTGATCGCGTTGATTCAGCACGGCGACCCAATCAACCATCTGACCCTGTGGACCGAGGTGAGCTCGAGCCTGAAGACCTTCTTCAAGGGAACGGCTCTCGCCCTGATCGTCGCGATCCCCCTCGGACTCCTCCTGGGTTACGTCAAACCCCTCAGGGAGCTCGCCACGCCCGTGATCGAGGTCCTCAGACCCATCGCTCCCATCGCGTGGGCTCCCATCTTCATCGCCACCAGGGCCCTGGGCCTCACGTGGGGACCCGCCCTCGTCGTCTTCATGGGGATGCTGTTCCCCATCCTGACCAGCACCATATTCGGAGTCCAGAGGATCGACCCCAGCTGGATCGACGCCTCCAAGACCCTCGGTGCGTCCAGGTGGCAGATATTCTACAAGATCGTGCTGCCCGCGTCCGTCCCGTACGTCCTCAACGGCCTGAAGACCGCGCTGGGAATCGGATGGATGTGTATCGTCGCGGCCGAGATCTACGTCACGTCTCTGGGCGGACTGGGCAACTTCATCTACACGATGGCCCAGAACTTCTACTGGGACTACGCGTTCGCGGGGATAATCGTGGTGGCGGTCCTCGGACTGCTCACCACCGGTGTAGCCGAGCAGCTTTCCAAGTACGTTTCCAAGAGGATGGGGATGGAATGACCGGAGAGACGGAGCTGAACGAGACGCCCGTGGAGGCCGCGGTCGCGGATCCCGGGCAGAGGGAGATGCCCGGAGGGGTCGTGTCGGAGTCCCTGGAGGCGCTCGATGCGTCCCGCGAGGACATCCAGATATCCATCCGCGGACTCGGAAAGACATACAGGACCGACGATTCGGAGACGGTTGCCATCGAGGGCTTCGACCTCGACGTCAAGAAGGGCGAGCTGATATCCATAGTCGGGCCGTCCGGATGCGGGAAGACCACGCTGCTCAGGATGATCGCCGGGCTCCTGGAGCCCACGACCGGCAGCATCGTCATAGACGGGAGGGTCTGCGAGGGCCCCGGCCCCGACAGGGGCATGGTCTTCCAGGACTTCGCCCTGTTCCCGTGGAGGTCCGTCAGGAGGAACATCGAGTTCGGGCTCGAGATCGACGGAACACCCTCCGCGGACCGCGCCGCCAGGTCCGACGAGCTGCTGTCGATGGTCGGGCTGACCGACTTTGCCGACGCCAGGGTCCACGAGCTCTCCGGAGGCATGAAGCAGCGCGTGGCGATCGCCCGCGCCCTTGCCACCAACCCGGACGTCCTGCTGATGGACGAGCCGTTCGGAGCTCTCGACGCCCAGACCAGGAACCTGATGCAGGAGAACCTGGTCAACATCCTGTCGCAGACGGACCAGACCGTGATCTTCATCACCCACTCCGTCGACGAGGCGGTCTACCTTTCGGACAGGATCGTCGTCCTCACCAAGAGGCCGGCCACCATCAAGTCCATCTTCGACATCCCGTGGGAGTGGCCCAGGGACCGCGCGGCCCCCGAGTTCACCGCCCTCAGGAAGGAGATCCTCGAGGAGCTCCGCGAAGAGAACGTCATGAACTGACGCCAAACATAAAGCCGGGGCCCCGCCAACCTTTATGGGGCCCCGGCATGATTCCTTCCGCATGGAGCCCCATCTCCGCATCGACCCCGAACTCTGCATAGGATGCTCCGCGTGCGCATCGGTGTGCATCCGCGGCAACATCCGCATGGACATGGGCAGGCCGGTCGAGACCGGCGGGGGCATGGGATGCTTCGACTGCGGGCACTGCCTCGCCGTGTGCCCCAAGGGGGCGATCACCCTTCTGTCGCACCCGGACTTCGTTCCAGATGAGTACGACCCGAAGGAGGTCCCTGCCGACCTCCAGACGCTTCTGTCGAGGCGCAGGAGCGTCAGGTGGTTCACCCAGGAGAAGGTGACCGGGGAGGAGTTCTCGAGGCTCCTCTCTGCGGCGTCCAACATCCCGACGGTCCAGAACTCGCAGGACGTGTCGTTCGCGATCGTGGACAAGCAGTTCCGCCCCTTCATGCGGCACATCGCGGACATCATGGCACCGCGCGCAGACGAGCTCCCCCGCATCCGCCAGCTCATCGACTACCTGGACGACCCGTTCCCGATGGGCCCCAACCCGCTCACCTGGGAGGGGACGCAGATTGTCCTGGCGTTCTCCCGCGAGCCGGAGGACGCGGTCATAGCGATGGCCAGGGTGGAGCTCATGGCGTACGCCATGGGCCTGGGCGGGTTCTACTCCCACTGGATCCAGATGGCCGAGGCGCAGGACCACGATAGGCTGATGGAGTTCTTCCCGGACATCCCGTCGGACCGCGGCCTGAGGGCGGTGTTCGTCGTCGGCCGTCCGAGGGTCAGGTTCAGGCGCACCGTCCCCAGGGACGGCCCGTCCGTGCACTATTATTGATAAGAAGTAAGGGAGGGGATCCCCGGGGGGACCCCCTGTGTTTGGGCTCAGATGGTGAGCTTGAGCCTGTCGTACTTGTAGACCTTGTCGGGG
>JAUNXZ010000101.1 GCA_030539515.1 Thermoplasmata archaeon | reverse complement strand
ACGCCGGGAAACAACGAAACCGAGAGAACAGGAATGGTCCCCACCCCCTGATTTGCACAGTACCACTTGCGCTGGCTGGGTCATTTTCACGCACGCTTCGGGCGGTACTTGCGGTCGTACTGTGCAAGACGGGCCATGCCCTCGTCCATGTCGTCGAGGTTCACTCCGATGTACTTCAGGGTCTCCGACGTGGACTCGTGCCCGAGGAACTTGGAGATGATCTCGACCGAGACCTCGGCGTGGAAAAGGCGGCGTCCGAAGGTCCTCCTGAGGGTGTGGTTAGCGAAGTGGAAACCGAGCTCCTTGCGGAGCGGGTCGAGGACCTTGTCGTCGAGGGCGCCGGTGTGCTCGCCGTAGGCGCCCGCCGTGGGCTTGTTCTTGTAATGGCACCAGAGGATGAGCGTGCCCGGATCTTCCCACCTGGGGTTGTGCGCCCTGACGGTGTTGACGATCGTCTCGCGCTCCCTCATCCAGCGATCGAGTACTTCCTGCGTCAGGTAGTGGAACCTGACCGAGCGGTACTTCCCGTTCCCGCGGCCCTTCCCGCGGACGTTGATGTACGGGCTGCTCCTGTTGTTGTGGATGTCCGAGAGCATGACCCTGCAGACCTCGACGTTGCGGAGGCCCATGCAGAGCTCCAGGTGGATGACGATGTCCTGGAGCGGGGACTTGGGGACGGCCATGAGGGCGTCGTACTGCTCGTCGTCGAGCCAATCGGCGTTGACCCTCATGTCGGGAGGGAACACGACCTTCATGCGCTTCGTCGTGTCGTTGTTGAAGAAGAGGAGGTAGCGCTGGAGGTAGGAGAACTCCTCCTTGCGGTAGGAGACCTCGTAGTCCTTCCAGACCTCGTTGAGGAGGTAGCTGACCTCCTCGACGCCCATCTTGCGGGGAGACGGATCGTAGCCGGCGGCCTCGAGGGCCCTCCTCGTGCGGTTGAGGCTCCACTCGCACTTCTGACGGGTGTAGGGCTTGCAGTTGAGGAATTCGGCATCGAGGAAGGCCCTCATGCAGCTCTCGGGGGTACGTACGTTGCCGGCCATGGAATCACTCTATTCCCGCCTCGGCGAGACTGCGGTCGGCGAGTTCGAAGAAGAAGGATTGCAGCTCCTCGAAGCGGGCGACCTCGTCGCCGCGGAGGGAGCTGATCGGGAAGTTGCGGAGGAGCTCGGCGATGCAGCACACATCGACGATCCTCGAGATGCTCGAATACGGGACCTTCTGACCGAGGCAGAGGCCCTGGGGAAAACTGATGGGATTGTGTTCTACCACCTCCTCGTAAGCGGTTTGGGCGGTAGCAGCTTGCTTCAGCACCACAGCCGAGTCCAGATTGTAAGACATTACTGAGTACCTCCTTTGTGATGTAAGCAAAGGCTTAGCACTATAAATAATGATGTAAGCGAACACTTAGCGACTGATTATATCCGACTAGTTTTCTCTTACTTTCATGGTGGATGGACAGGAATCCATTACAAAGACGGAGCGGAAGCCGTCGAAGCAGATCATGTTACGGCTCCCCGAGGTCACCGTCCAGCACATCGACGAGTATGCGGGCGACACGCATTCCTCTCGCCCGGATTTCATCACCGATGCCGTCCGCCAATACATCCGCTACATTCTGCGTGAGTCCACGGATCTCGTGTTCCGCATCGATGCGATGGACGTCTCACAGGCTGCGAAGGCTGCCTTCTACGGCGAGTACATGGGGCAGCGCGTGTTCTCGGAGTTCGAGGCTTACAGGAGCGCCCGCAGGGGCAAGGCAACGACGAAGGATATCAGCGTCCTGATAAGCATCCCGTGGGGCCTGGACGCCAAGATTACCGAGACCGTGAGCGCGACGGGGCTCTTCAAGAACAACCAGGAATTCATCAAAGTGGCCATCGAGTACATGTTCAGGTACATGAGCGACGAGGCGTACCGCCTGGAATTCGTGGGGAGCTTCCAGTCGAAAACGGACACGAGGAAGGCCCTCAACGAAGAGCTCAAGCAGATCCGTAAGGAGTTGGAGAATTCGGGAATAACGGACGGTCGCCGCCGACCGTCCGTATTCCGATATCCGGACA
The DNA here is from genome assembly GCA_030539515.1 of Thermoplasmata archaeon. Taxonomy (GTDB): domain Archaea; phylum Thermoplasmatota; class Thermoplasmata; order Methanomassiliicoccales; family Methanomethylophilaceae; genus Methanoprimaticola. The sequence continues at coordinate 3,145 of JAUNXZ010000101.1, read as the reverse complement.
GGCACCAGGTTCGCCGAGCTCACCTGATGGCCGTGTAACGGATCTGGAGGTTCAGCTTGACCCTGTACTCCCCATCCACCCTGTAGATCATGCCGTAGCCGTGCTTCCCCCTGCTGGGGGAATCGAGCGCAGTGTGGTTGAACAGGAAATCCTCGTAATCGCCCCTGTGGTAGACCAGATACAGGAACGGCATCCCGAACTTGTCGATGATGATGCTCCCGCCGTTGGCGTCCTCGGTCCCGTTCCATGGGGTCCCCGGAACCATCCCGAGCGCGATGGCGGTCAGCAGCTTCTTCATCTTGTACTCGTAGAACGTGTAGCCGATGTCGGGGTCGATGCCCTCGACGCCCCTGTTCGCAAGCTCCCTGGTCAGTTTGGGGAGCCTGCTCATGCGATGGGAGCAGTAGCGGATCCTCATGAGCTCGGCGACGATCTCGGGGAGCATCGAGTCGACCATCATGAGGTTCTTCCTGAATGTGGGATTCATGCCTACGAATTCCAGCCCCGAGCCGTTCGGTTCGAGTTTCTCGTAGTCCTCCATGGACGCCTTGATCTCCGTGAATCCGTCGCCCGGAACGAAAGCAGCTCCGAATATCCTGGAAAGGGCGCCCTCGGCATCCCCGGTCAGCCTGTATTCGAAGTTAGTCGTATCGCCGGAATTGAGAAGCGTCGGGTTCCCGCCGATGTAGGATTTGACGCTGAACCTCAGCTCGGGTTCGAGCGTCGTGAACGGGTCGTGGATGGTGACGCACAGATCGGTCTTGTCCTGGGAGGGCGCCTTGAGCCCGGGTATGCCCAGGACATCCATCATCTTCCTGGTCCCCTCGATGGCGAAGGAACCGCTGGATTTCTCCTCGGCGGGCAGGGATTTGTGATTCTTGATGCCCCCGTAGATGCGGTCGCTCTCCAGCGCAAGGGCCTCCTTGGTGACCGTGCCGCGGGGAACGCCGTCCTCGGAGACCTCCACGAACGTACCGTCCTCCGAGATCCTGAATGTGAGCTCGCTGCCGTCGCCGTGACGCGAGAGCCCGAGGACGATGATCCTCGCCCCCTCGACGACGTTGAGATTCTCGTCGGCGGTCTCGATGTACCCCTCGGTGAGGAGCTTCGTCAGGCAGTAGTACTCGCTCCACTCCCCCGCGTTGCCGCGGGTCTCGTCGGAGGGTTTCTTGGAGGCCTTCTTGGCCATCGGTATACCTCTTTGGCGACGACACCGGATTTGACCGACGTGACTACGGGCTCGGAGCCCGCGTCGGCATCGAGGACGGCCTTGATCTCCTCCGCGATGGCCCTGATGACGGGCACGGTCACGGAGTTCCCGAGCTGCTTGTAGAGATGGACGTCGGCCAGAGGGAGCTGGAAGTCTTCGGGGAATCCCTGGAGACGCGCCCACTCGCGCGGCGTCATCTTCCTGACGTTCTCGTCGTTGACGCTGCCCTTGATGTGCGTGACGGGAGTGCGGTCCACCAGGCGGTCGTCGACGATCAGGTTCCTTTCACGGCCCATGCCGCCGCAGACGATGGCGCCCGCGACCTCGTCCTGGCCCCTGACGACGTAGCCGAAGCCGTTGCCCTTCGACTCGTGGCGGGCCTTGTGCTTCTTCAGCGATTCGAGGTATGTGTCGCTCAGGTAGTATCTCACCGACACGGGTTCCTTCTCCATGATGTCGGAGATCCTCTTCGTCGAATCCGTGGGCTCGGGGAACTCGAAGCCGGAGCTGTCGATGTCGTTCCTGAACGCCACGATGTAGATCCGTTCGCGGTTCTGCGGGACGCCGAAGTCCATGCTGTTGAGGACCTTGTAGTAAACTTTGTAGCCGAGCTGCTCGAAGGTCTCGGTGATGACCTTGAACGTGTTGCCGCGGTCGTGCATCACGAGACCCTTCACGTTCTCGCAGAAGATGACCTTCGGCTTGTGGTAGTCGCAGATCCTCGCGACGTCGAGGAAGAGCGTCCCGCGGCAGCGGCCGTTGTAGTCGTCCTCGAATCCCTGCTTCCTTCCCGCGATGGAGAATGCCTGGCAGGGGAATCCCGCGAGGCATATGTCGAACGCGGGGATGTCCTTCGCGTCGACCTGCGTGATGTCGCCCGCGATCTCGAACGGATCGTGATAGTTGGCGCGGTATGTGGCCTGGGCGTACTCGTCCCACTCGGAGACGAACTCCGTCTCGATCCCGTCGCCGAACGCCTGGTCGAATCCCATGCGGATTCCACCGATTCCAGCGAACAGGTCGATTGATTTCAGAACCTCTTTGCCGCTCATGCAGGCTCACCGTGATTGGTTATGCGCGGGGGGTTTATCAATCTGCCGGAGGGGTCTCCGAAAACCCCCCGCGCCTCTCCCTGACGGCCTTCTCGACGGCATCGGCGCACCCCGAAACGTCCTTCGATATCTCCTTCCCCCAGAACCGCAGGACGAGCCATCCCTGCTCCTCGAGAGCGGCATTGACCTCGGCGTCGCGGGCCATGTTCCTCTCGATCTTCGCCACCCAGAAGTCGCGGTTGGTCTTGATGTCGTCCTTCCGATGCTCCCAATCGTATCCGTGCCAGAACTCGCTGTCGCAGAACACGGCGACCTTGCAGCCGATGAAGGCCATGTCGGGCTTCCCGGTGACCCCCTTGACGTTCTTCCGATATCTGAGGCCCCTGGACCAGAGTTCCTTCCTCAGGGCGACCTCTATGCCCGTATCCCTGCACCGTATGCGGGACATGTTGTAATGGACCTGCTCGGGCGTTTTCTGCACGATCCTCGCATGCCCTTCGGGGGCTTATACCCGAGGGTTGCCGGCCCCCGGGGATTCGGCGGTTTGCTGGAGCGGGCAGAAGCTGCGGTTTTAACTCCTTGTGCCTCTATCAAGTATGGCCCCTCGCTACGCTCGGGGCCGGACGCCGCTGACGCGGCGTCTAGTCGTGCGCGGCGCCCCCTGCCTGCGGCAGACGGGGGCGCCAGCGCCCGACGGGCATGAGGACAGAACAAAGGGATGTACCTCGGCGCTGACGGAGCTGTTCCACAAAAGTGTAGAATTGGGATAGGATGGCGGAACAGACGAAAGACCGGGCTAATGATTTGGATTTCTGACGGGAGAACCCTGCGAAACGGAGGGATTTGTATGCCTTCCTGTACAGGCGGTATTCTAGGATCCTGA
>JAUNXZ010000100.1 GCA_030539515.1 Thermoplasmata archaeon | reverse complement strand
TCCCCGCCGTGGACCCGTCCATGCCGACCATCGTGGTCGCCGGGTTCCCCAACGTGGGCAAGAGCAACCTCGTCACCGTCCTCTCGAGCGCGGAGCCCGAGATCGCGCCCTACCCGTTCACCACCAAGGGGGTGATCGTGGGCCACATCCAGGACGACTGGCGCAAGTTCCAGATCATAGACACCCCCGGGCTCCTGGACAGGGAGTTCGACAAGAGGAACGCCATCGAGAAGCAGGCGGTCCTCGCGCTCAGGTACCTGACGGACGTCATGCTCTTCGTGCTGGACCCGTCGGAGACCTGCGGGTTCCCGATGGAGATGCAGGAGAGGCTCCTGGAGACCGTCAAGAAGGGATTCCCGGGAGTGACGATCATCGAGGCGGAGAGCAAGTGCGACATCGTCAAGAGCGGCAGCGGGAGGACCTACTTCTCCGCGCAGACCGGCGAGGACATGGACGTGCTCACCGAGAGGATACTCGAGGAGCTCCGCTCGGTCGCGCGCCGCAAGGCCGCGGAGGCCCCGATCGAATGAGCGGGCCGGCGTTCAGCGAGGAGATGGCGGCGTACTTCGCCGAGCTCTCCCGCAAGAAGGACGAGTGCTACGAGATCGCGGGCAAGGCCCGCGCCATGGGCTACGACCCCTTCACCGAGGTCGAGGTGCCCCAGGCCGAGGACCTCGCATCCCGTGTCGAGAAGCTGCTGGCGGACTACCACGTGGAGGGCGTGGCGGAGGACATCCGCAGGCTCACCGCGGAGCACGGGAACCGCGAGGTCGTCGCCCTGATGGTCGCCAAGGAGATGGCGAAGCGCCCGGCCGAGAGCACCGAGAAGGCGCTGGACCGCGCCGTGAGGGTCGGCCTCGCCGTCCTCACCGAGGGGATCCTCGTGGCCCCCCTCGAGGGGATCGCGGACACCAAGATCGGCAGGAACTCCGACGGCACCAACTACGTGGACCTCGTCTTCGCGGGTCCCATCCGCGCCGCCGGCGGTACGGGGCAGGCCATGAGCGTGCTCATCGCCGACGTCGTCAGGACCGAGCTCGGCATCGGGAAGTACATCCCCACCGAGGGCGAGATCGCCAGGTTCGACGAGGAGATCCCGCTCTACAAGCAATGCCAGCACCTGCAGTACACCCCCACGTCCGAGGAGATAGACCTCATCGTGAGGAACTGCCCCGTCTGCGTCGACGGCGAGGGCACCGAGCAGATGGAGATCTCCGGTTTCAGGGACCTCCCCAGGATCGAGACCAACAGGGTCAGGGGAGGCGCGTGCCTGGTCATCGCCGAGGGCATGTGCCAGAAGGCGTCCAAGCTGAAGAAGCACGTGGACAAGCTGGAGATGACCGGCTGGGAGTTCATAGGCAAGTTCCTGGACGCCCACAAGACCGAGAAGAAGGACGACAAGGACCCCAACGCCCCCAAGACCGTGGAGCCCAAGGAGAAGTACCTGATGGACATCGTCGCCGGTCGCCCCATCTTCGGGCACCCCTGCAAGGTCGGCGGGTTCAGGCTCAGGTACGGCCGCGCCAGGACCTCCGGCCTCGCGTCCCTGGCGTACAGCGTCGGCGCCATGTACATCATGGACGAGTTCATGGCCATCGGAACCCAGCTGAAGATCGAGAGGCCCGGGAAGGCCAGCGTCGTCACCCCGTGCGACGAGCTGGAGGGCCCCACGGTCCTGCTCAGGAACGGGGACCTGGTCTACTGCGGCACCGTCGCGGAGGCGAAGGCCGTCCGCGACCAGGTGGCCGAGATCGTCGACAACGGGGAGATCCTCATCCCGTTCGGCGAGTTCTGCGAGAACAACCACACCCTCGTGCCCTGCGGTTACCCGATCGAGTGGCACGAGCTCGAGATAAAGGAGAAGGGGGACCTGCCGGACGACTGGAGGGACCCCACTTACGCCCGCGCCAAGGAGATGTCCGCGCAGATGGGCGTGCCGCTCCACCCCAAGTTCAACCTGTTCTGGTCCGACTACCCCCTGGACAGGATAGTCGCCCTCAGGGAGCATATCCTAGCCACGGGGTCCTACGACGGGACGAACCTTTCCGTCGCCAGGGAGCCGGTGTCCAAGAGGATGCTGGAGGACCTGTGCGCCCTCCACCGCGTGGACGGGGACCGCGTCGTCATCGACGCGAAGTACTCCGAGCCCATGCTCGACTGCCTCGGCATAAGGCACGACGGGAACGTCCTGAGCGCCGGCCCCGCCCTCGAGGGCGCGAGCACGCTCGAGGCGGTTTCGAAAGCGGCCGGATACGAGGTCCGCGCCCGCGCCATGACCCGCGTCGGCACCAGGATGGGCCGTCCGGAGAAGGCGAAGGAGCGCGAGATGACCCCCAAGGTCCACTCGCTCTTCCCCGTAGGCAAGGACGCCGACGCCGGGAAGGAGATGAACTCCGCCATCGTAGCCGCCAGGGCCGTGCCCTCCAGGAACGGGGGCAAGCCCGTGATCAACGTCGAGGTCGGGAACAGGCTCTGCCGCACCTGCGGCCGCTACACGTTCAGGAACTGGTGCAGGGAGTGCGGCACCCACACCGAGTACGTCCCGAAGAAGAACGAGTTCGGGAACCTGGGCCCGGCGGAGATGGGCATCTGCCTGGAGGACGAGTTCAAGGCCGCCCTCGAGAAGGTGGGCGAGAGGCAGCCCGCGGAGCTGAAGTGCCTGGACACGCTCATATCCAAGACCAAGGCGTGCGAGGCCATCGAGAAGGGCATCCTCAGGCAGAGGAACGGCGTGAGCTGCTTCAAGGACGGGACCATCAGGTTCGACATGACCGACATCCCCCTGACCCACTTCAAGCCCAGGGAGATCGGCCTCACCATCGAGAAGGCCCACGAGCTCGGCTACGTCCACGACTGGAACGGGGACCCGCTCACCGATCCCGAGCAGATATGCGAGCTCAAGGTCCAGGACATCATCCCCGCCAAGGACTGCGGGGACTACCTCGTCAGGGTCGCCGCCTACCTGGACGACGAGCTGGAGAAGTTCTACCACCTCCCCCGCTACTACAATGTCAGGAACAGGTTCGACCTCATCGGCCACATAACGTTCGGCCTCGCCCCGCACACGTCCGGAGGCATCCTCTGCAGGATCATCGGCTACGCCGACGTCCGCGGATGCTACGGCCACCCGTTCTTCCACGCGGCCAAGAGGAGGAACTGCGACGGCGACGAGGACTGCGTCATCCTCGCCATGGACGGCCTGCTGAACTTCTCCAAGACCTTCCTCCCCGACAGGCGCGGCGGCCTCATGGACGCCCCGCTTGTCCTCACGACGAGGCTCGACCCCAACGAGATCGACAAGGAGGCCCACAACGTGGACTGCCTCCGCCACTATCCGATCGAGCTGTACCGCGCGGCCATGGAGATGAAGGAGCCCAAGGAGCTGGAGAAGATGATGGACCTCATCGCCGGGAGGATCGGCACGCCCGACCAGTACGAGCACATGGGGTTCACCCACGACACCCGCGACATATCCGAGGGTCCGAAGTACTCCGCGTACACCACGCTGGAGACCATGATGGACAAGATGGACGCCCAGCTGATGCTCGGGAAGAAGATCCGCGCCGTCGACGAGCAGGACGTTGCGAGCAGGGTTCTGAACAAGCACTTCCTCCCGGACATGATCGGGAACCTGAGGAGCTTCTCCACGCAGACCGTCAGGTGCACCAAGTGCGGCGAGAAGTACCGCCGCATACCGCTCGCGGGCAAGTGCACCAGATGCGGGAACGCGCTCACCCTGACGGTTCACGAGGCGTCGGTGAAGAAGTACCTGGAGATCTCCAAGAAGATCGGCGAGAAGTACGGGCTCGACGAGTACACCAAGGAGAGGGTGGAGATCCTCGAGATGTCGATGGACTCCGTCTTCAACAACGACAAGGTCCGCAAGTGCAAGCTGTCGGACTTCTTCCGATGTCAGACCTTGGGTCCGAAGTACGAGCGGACGAAGCCCTCGACCTGGGTGTCCAGCGCCTTCTTGAAGAGCTTGGACATGATCTTGCCGACGTTCTTCGCGGACGAGACCTGGGTGTGCAGCGACGCGATCTGGTACGCCACGTTCGCATAGGGCAGGGTCTGCTTGGTGGACCAGTAGTCCGCCAGCTTCTCCATCCTCTCCTCGCCGGCGTTCTCGATGCCCTTGCGCATGGCGTCGGACATCAGGGCCGAGTAGGAGATGTAGATGGTCGTGACGCTCTCGAGGCGACCGGCGTCATCCTGCTCCAGCGATTCGCCCGCAGAGCGTATCGACTCCATGACGGGGCCGACGGTCTCCAGCGAGTCCAGCACGTCCCTCAGATCGGGGAAGACGCCGAAGGCCTCCATCGCCAGGTACATGTACTCCGTGGCGAGGTCCGCGGCCTGGTTCCTCGACCTCATGTCGGGGACCCTGGACGCCAGGTTGACCATCAGGTCCTGGACGAGGTCGTTGTCCAGCTCCATGGCGAGCTCGGCGAGTCCCGCGCGGCTGTGGGCCTGGGCGTCGCCGGTGGACGACACGATGCAGTCCGCCGCGGCGGTCACCATCCTGGCGTAGTCCTCGTCGGAGGGCTGCCCGTTCTCGCGGACGGCGGACGTCCATTGTGCGACGGCTTCGGCGAAGTTGCCGGCGGCCATGTGGTCGAACCCGGCCTGCAGGGTCCCGCCCTCGGGCACGGGGACGGCCTTGGACTTCGGGGGCTCGACCATGCCCATCATGGCGCCCATGGCGGAGGTCTGCTGGACCTCCTTCTGCTCCTTGGCGAAGTAGGCTCCGCACTTGGTGCAGAACTCGTCGGTGTCGTCGTTCGTGGCCTGACCGCACTTGGGGCAGATCTTCATGGCCCGAGCTATCCGCGTATCGTATAAAAAGGGGTCTGGAGAAGGGTTGCCCGGTCCGAACGGACCGGGCGTTGTAGTTTCAGAGGGCCTCGATCTGGGCCTTGAAGTCCTCGGCCTCGGCGGTGAGTATCTCGACCGCCTTGTCGAGGGCCTGCCTCGCGGTGAGCGAGCCGTCGGTCTCGAACTTGAACACGAAGTTCGTGTCGTCGCCGGAGACGGACAGTCCCCTGTCCCTCCCGACGGCCTCGACGCAGGACATGCACAGGTTGCAGCTGAGCCCGTCCTTGACGACGAGCTTCCCGTCCTCGACGGTGTAGACGTGCTTGGGGCAGACCTTGGCGGCCTCCACGACATCCTCGTCGTCGGCCTTCTTGGGGTCGACGTCGATGACGGGGAGGTAGCTGTAGCCCACGCCGTTGCACACCTGCCACTTGACGTGCTTGTCCGCGGTGCCCATGACGGCGGTCGCGTAGATCATGACGGCCTGCCCGTCCGTCAGCT
>JAUNXZ010000099.1 GCA_030539515.1 Thermoplasmata archaeon | reverse complement strand
CTTGACTCCGACCTTCGCCAGGGGCACTCCGGTGGCCTTCGAGATGAACGGCACCGTCCTGGAAGCCCTGGGGTTGGCCTCGATCATGTACACCTGCCCGTCCTTCACCGCGAGCTGCAGGTTCATGAGACCCTTGATCTCGAGAGCGAGCGCAACCTTGCGGGTGATCTCCACGATCTCGTCGATGATTTCCTGCTTTATCGTGAACGGCGGGAGCACCATCGTCGCGTCGCCGGAGTGGCATCCGGCGTACTCGACATGCTCCATGATGCCGCCGATGTACACGTCGGTTCCGTCGCAGACGCAGTCCACATCGATCTCGATCGCTTCCGTCAGGTACTTGTCCACGAGGATCGGGTGGTTGCGGGACACGCGCACAGCTGTGTCCACATAGGTCTTCAGCTCCTCGGTGGAGTAGACGATCTCCATGGCGCGTCCTCCGAGGACATAGGACGGCCTCACGAGGACGGGGTATCCGATGCCCTCGGCGATGTCCCTGACCTCCTCGAACGAGTATCCGGTTCCGGAGCTGGGCTGCTTGATGCCCAGCTGGTCCATGAGGGCGGAGAACCTCCTCCTGTCCTCGGCAACGTCCATCTTGTCCGGGCTCGTGCCGAGCACCTTGGTCTTCGTGCCGGCGAGGGCCTTCTCCAGGTCCACGGCGAGGTTGACGGACGTCTGCCCGCCGTACTGCACGATGACGCCGTCGGCGTCCTCCGCTTCAATCACATTGAGCACGTCGCCGAGCGTCAGGGGCTCGAAGTACAGGCGGTCCGAGATGTCGTAGTCGGTGGACACGGTCTCGGGGTTGTTGTTGACGATGACCGCGTCCACGCCCTCCTCCTGGAGGGCCATGACGCCGTGGACGCAGCAGTAGTCGAACTCGATCCCCTGGCCGATCCTGATGGGTCCGGCACCGACGAGCACGACCTTCTTCCTGCCGTCGTCCGGGAGGACCTCGGTGGACCTCCCGTAGGTGCTGTAGAAGTACGGGGTCTCGGCGGCGAACTCGGCCGCGCAGGTGTCGACCATCTTGTAGACGGGTTTGATGCCCATCTCCGCGCGCTGCTTGCGCACGTCCATGAAGTCGGTGCCGCGGATCTCGGCGATGGTCTCGTCGGAGAATCCCATCATCTTGGCCCTGCGGAGGGTGTCCTCGTCGAGGTTCCCTTTGAGCTTGGACTCCATCTCGACGATGTTGCGGATCTTCTTCACGTAGAACGTGTCCCACTTCGCGAGGTCGGCGACCCTCTCGACGGTCCAGCCCTTCCTCAGCGCCTCGGCGATGGCGAAGATGCGCCTGTCCGTGGCGTTCACGAGCTCCTCCTCGAGCTCGGCGTCGGTGAACTCGAACCTGTCGAGGCCCTTCACCCCGATCTCGAGGGAGCGCAGCCCTTTGAGGAGAGCCTCCTCGAAGGTCCTGCCGATGGACATGATCTCCCCGGTGCTCTTCATCTGGGTCCCGAGGTGGCGGTCCACGGTGCGGAACTTGTCGAAGGGCCAGCGGGGGATCTTGACGACCACGTAGTCGATGGACGGCTCGAAGGCCGCGTACGTGGTGCCGGTGATCTTGTTGGGGATCTCGTCCAGGGTGTATCCCACGGCGATCTTCGTCGCGACCCTGGCGATGGGGTATCCGGTGGCCTTGGACGCGAGGGCCGAGGACCTGGACACCCTGGGGTTGACCTCGATGAGGCGGTAGTCCCCGTTCTCGGGGTTGAATGCGAACTGGACGTTGCAGCCTCCCTCGATCCCGAGGGCGCGGATCACCTTGAGGGCGGCGGTCCTGAGGCGCTGGTGGTCCTTGTCGGAGAGCGTCAGGCACGGGGCCACGACGATGGACTCGCCGGTGTGGATTCCCATCGCGTCGAGGTTCTCCATATTACAGATTATGATGCAGTTGTCGGCCGCGTCCCTCATGACCTCGTACTCGTACTCCTTCCATCCGAGGACGCTCTCCTCGATGAGGACCTGGTGGATCCTCGAGTACGCGAGACCGCGGGCGCAGATGTCCTCGAGCTCCTCCTCGTCGTGGGCGATTCCGCCGCCGGTCCCGCCGAGGGTGTACGCCGGCCTCACGAGGACGGGGTACCTGCCGATGATCCTGACCGCTTCCTTGGCCTCCTCCAGCGAGTTCACGCTGCGGGACACGGGCACCGGCTCGCCGATGCGCTCCATGGTCTCCTTGAACAGCTCCCTGTCCTCGGACATGGCGATGGCGTCGGGCTGCGTCCCCACGAGGGCGGCGCCCAGCCTCTCGAGCTCGCCGGAGTCGGCCAGCTCGGAGCAGATGTTGAGGGCGGTCTGCCCTCCCATGCCGGAGACGACGCCGTCGACGCCCTCCTTGGCGATGATCTTCGCCACGTTGGAGGCCTCCAGCGGCTCGATGTAGACGCTGTCCGCCGTGTCGGGGTCGGTCTGGATGGTGGCGGGGTTGGAGTTGACCAGGACGGTCTTGTAGCCCTCCTCGCGGAGGGAGCGGCAGGCCTGGGACCCGGAGAAGTCGAACTCCGCGGCCTGGCCGATGACGATGGGTCCCGATCCGATGACCAGGAGCTTCTTGTAGTCCTTCCTCAAAGCCTTCCCTCCTTGATGGTCTTCCCGAACTTGTCGAAGAGGAACGACGTGTCCCACGGCCCGGGCGACGCCTCGGGGTGGTACTGCGACGTGAATATCGGGAGGTCCCTGTGCCTCACGCCCTCCACGGAGCCGTCGTTGACGTTCACCTGGTCGACGATCAGGCCGGTGCCGTCGAGGCTGTGCTCGTCGACGGCGTAGCCGTGGTTCTGCGACGTGATGTACACGCGGTCGCCGTACTTCACGGGCTGGTTGCAGCCCCTGTGGCCGAACTTGAGCTTGTAGGTGGAGCCGCCCATGGCGATACCGATGAGCTGGCTCCCGAAGCAGATGCCGAACAGGGGCATCTGGGTGGACAGGTCCTGGATCGTCCTCACCGTGGTCTTCGCGATCTCGGGGTGGGACGGGTCGCCGGGCCCGTTTGAGATGAGCACGCCCTTCACGCCGGAGTCGACGATGACGTCGGCGGGGGTGTCGTAGGGGAACGTGACGAGGTTGAAGTGGGCCTTGAGGTCCCTGGGGATTCCTCCCTTGGCGCCGCAGTCGATCATGCCGACGGTGATCTCGTGCCCGGTGTCCTCGCGGACGATCTCCTTCGAGCACACCTCGGCGACGAGGTTGCTCTCGGAGGGGGCGGGCATCGAGCGGAGCCTCGCGGCGAGGCCGTCGAGGTCGGACCCGTCGGAGGTGATGGCTCCCTTGACGGTTCCGCCGGTGCGTATCCTGATGACGAGCTCGCGGGTGTCGATGCCGGAGATGGCCGGCACGTGGTGCTGCTTGAGGAAGTCGTCGAGGGTCCTCCCGCCGTACATGGGCGAGGGCTCGGAGCAGTACTCCCTCACGACGAGGCCGCGGACGTGGACGCCCCCGGACTGGTAGAACTCGTCGCTGATCCCGTAGTTGCCGATCAGGGGGTAGGTCATAACGAGGATCTGTCCCCTGTAGGACGGGTCGGTCAGGCTCTCCTGGTATCCGCTCATCCCTGTTGCGAAAACAACCTCCCCTACGGAGTCTTTGCAGTCGCCGAAGAGATCCCCCTCAAAAACGGTCCCGTCTTCCAGGACCAAGTATCCGCGTGCCATCGGAGAATTCTCAGATTCGCGTTCTGTATATATTCCCTTGGACGCGGGCGCGACAGTCCTCGGAACGGGGTGTCGGATGTCGGACAAAACCCCCCGCCCCTGACTTCGATCCGGGACGGCCGGGGGCCCTCGCGGGCGCGGGGAGTACAGCGCCATGCCGAAGAACACGTGGCGGGTGCCCCTCTCGGACCCGCGGTCGATGCCCTCGCGGAGCAGGAACCCCTCGATGTCTACGCAGTACGACTCGATCGACGGGAGCGCCGAGTCCGGGTGCCTGCACGGCTCCTCCGGATACGTGCATTCCGGGCACAGCTGGCACGAGCCCGCCGAGAGCACCAGCGCGTCGCCCATCCCGAGCGTCCTGAGCTCGTCGCGGAGCGCCAGCGAGACCCTGCGGTTGTCCCTGATGCCGGCGTGCATCCCGTCGAGGTCGAAGGCGTCCTTCCGCGGGAGGGAGGTGCGGAACAGGAGCATCCTCGGGTACTGGCGCACGCGCATCGCGCAGTACCCGACCTTGGGCGAAGCGGGAGGGCAGGTCCAGCTCCTCCCGTACATCCCGCAGGCGTTCGCTTCGCACAGGGCGCGTATGCCCGGGCCGCAGTCCAGGGGGTGCTCGCGCAGGTCGAACGCCTCCGCGTACCCCACGGCGGGGTCCCTGAGGGACTCCAGGCCGGACACCCACTCCTCGTCCATGCCTCCGAATCGGGGTCGGGGGTAAAAGATGCACGGCGGTATTATGACGGTGCAGAGCATCGGGGTGGCCATGCGCATCCTGGGAGAGGACCCCGCGTCCGGCGGGGTCAAGGTCCTCATAGAGACCGACGAGGACATCTGGCACCTCTACAACGTGATCGAGGTCGGGGACCTGGTCACCGCGTCCACCACCCGCAGGGAGGAGAAGGCCGCCGACAAGCTCCGCGCCGAGAGGGCGGAGAAGAAGAGGATGACCCTCGGCGTGCGCATGGAGAAGATCGAGTTCTCGGAGGACGACCTCCGCCTGAAGCTCCTAGGCACCATAGAGACGGGGCCGCAGGACATCGGTCAGCACCACACCCTAATCCTGGAGACGGGGGACTCGCTGACCATATCAAAGGACCACTGGAGGGAGACGCAGACCGAGAGGCTGAAGCGCGCCGTGGCGGACTCACGCAAGCCCAGGATCGTGTTCGTGTCGCTGGACCAGGACGACGCGACCGTCGCCGTGCTGAGGCAGTTCGGGCTGAAGGAGGTCGTGACCATCCGTTCGGGGAGGTCCGGCAAGCAGTACGCCGAGAAGCCCTCCGTGGACGGATACCACGCGGAGATCGCGGAGAAGCTCGCGCCCCTGATGGAGCCGAACATGCCCCTGGTCCTGCTCGGCCCGGGGTTCGAGAAGGAGACGCTGGCCGAGGACCTGAAGAAGTCCCCCTCGCTGTCCTCGGCGAGGATATACGTCTACCACACGGGGCAGTGCGGGATGGCCGGGATCAACGAGCTGCTGAAGGCGGGGATGGGCGCCGACGTGCTCAGGGAGTCCGCCGTGGGCACGGAGATCGAAGCCGTCGAGAGGCTCATGTCCGAGATATCCAAGCCAGACGGCCTCGGGACGTACGGGACCGAGGAGGTCCGCTCCGCCGCCCTCGCCGGCGCGGTGGAGACGCTGCTCATCCTCGACTCCAAGGTCAGGGCCC
>JAUNXZ010000098.1 GCA_030539515.1 Thermoplasmata archaeon | reverse complement strand
CAAAACGGGGCTCCGGCCCCTTCTTTTTTCTCACAAAATTCAATACGGATTCAACTCGGGAATACCGCTGCGAAACCGTAGCCAGATGAGTTACAATATTCCGTCTAATCCTAAATTATTCGTTATCGAATTCCAGAAAATTCGGGATCCAATTCCAGAAAATTCTGATATCGATAAATTTTTGACAATCACGACTGATTGCAGTCCGAGCCCTTTTCGTACCACCTCATCAGGTCCACGATTATCGGGATGGCCTCGCGGGCGCGGTCCGTCAGCTCGTACTCCACCCTGACCGGCGCATCGGGGATGACCTCCCTGGTGATGATCCCGCACGCCTCCAGATGCTTGAGCCTCGAAGTGAGCGTGGTGCTGGTGATGCCGTCGAGCTCCGACTTGATCTCGTTGAACCTCATCCTGCCGCGGGTGGCCAGAATGAGCAGAATCGACATGGTCCAGCGTCCCGTGAGCACCCTGGTGGACTCTATCGCCTTGATGAGGCGCTCCGCGGTGATGTCCTCCTATCCCTCTATGCATCCGTCGTGCTCTGCGGTCCCGGACATGGACTGAAAATCCCGATACCTGGTATAAAAACGATACTTGGTATCCTCTTCGGCAAGTGTTATATGTCCTCCCGTACGGATTCCGTCACGTCGGAAGTGTGTCCATGGCTATCCAAACGGGAACATCGGAGGTGTCTGAATGAAGAAGGTACGCATAACCGTGCTCCGCACGACCCTGAACGAGGACCTTGCGAAGGAATACGGAGTGGACGGCCTCGGCAAGTGCCCCATGCTGAAGGAGGGGCAGGTCTTCATGGCCGACTACGCCAAGCCGGAGGGCTTCTGCGACGAGGCGTGGAAGGCGATCCACCAGTACGTGTTCGCCCTGGCGCACGGGTGCGAGGGGCCGTTCTACTACGGCGACTGGATAAAGGTGCCGGGGACGGCCGTCGTCTGCTGCAACGACGGCCTTCGCCCCGTGATTTTCAAGCTGGAGTCCACCGACGAGGTATCGTCGATGGACTACGTCCCCGTCAGGCGATCGCTTCGAGAGCATCTCGGAGACGACCTCGGCGGTCAGCGGGACGGTCTCGCGGGAACCGATGTCCGCGGGGTCGACCCACTCCCAGGCCTCGTTCTCCTCGTTGAGGACGGGGTCCATGTGGCCCACCCTGTAGAGGAACGGGTGGACCTTCCAGAGGGTGCTTCCCTCCCTCACGTAGACGGGATGGATCATCGCGTCCGGGTTGGCCACGTTGATGCCCGTCTCCTCCATTATCTCGCGGCGGGCGGCCTCCACCGGGGTCTCGCCCTCCTCGATCTTGCCGGCCACGAGGGACCAGCATCCGGGGAACGAGCGGTTGGTGCCGGGCCTCTTGAGCATCAGGACCCTCCCCTCGGAGAGGATCGCCGACGAGACGACGGCGCGCATGTTGACGCCCTCGATCTCCACCGTGCCCGCGTCCGCGTCGACGGTGACGGTGTCGCCGTCCTCGAACATGGAGACGGACGGGACGGAGTCGACCATGGGGATCGACGAGATCACCGCGCCGGTGGCGACGATGGTCTCCGCCGACTCGTTTATCACCGCGGCGGGGGCCTTGCCGTGGACCATCAGGTCGTACATGACGAAGGATCCGACGGTGGATCCCTTCCCGCGGGGGAACACGAGGATCCTTCCCTCGACGTTCCCTCCCTTGCCCACGCGGAGCTCACCGGTGGCGCCGTCGACACCGCCCAGGAAGCTCAGCGCCTCGTCGAGCCTCAGGACCTTGCCGGTGGCCTTCCCGGGGGATATGGTGCGTCCCTCGACTATCACATGACCACCTCCATCAGCGCGGAGATGTCACGGACCATGGCCTTCTGGGAGCACAGCGTCGGCAGGTAGTTGCCGGCCTTCGCCGAGTTCGTCCCGGTGCGCTGGAAGGCGCCCTCGATCGGGGCGACGACCATGCAGGTGTCCGCCAGGACGGGCCCGAACTCCTCCATGACCTTCACGTCCTCGGGGCACTTCGCCCTGACCTCCGCGGAGGTGCAGAACCAGATCTCGACGTCCTTGTTGACCTTCCTCTTGCCCTTGAGGAACGCGGCTATCTGGTGCATCTCCTTCTCGGTGAGGTGCGGGCAGCCGAGCGCGATGAGCTGGACGTCGTCCACCGTGTTGAGCTTGGAGTAAGCGGCCTCGAGCTCGGGCTTCCCGATGTGGATGACCTCCAGGTCGGAGACGTCGAAGCTCCCGGCCTCGGGCGTGGCGCCCTCGGCGTGCCACAGGGCCACCGATCCGGCCGCCGCCATCGCGGCGCTCAGGGTCTTGGCCTCCTCCACCTCCGGGGATATGCCCCTGAAGTACGGGATGCCGGTGCCGATGGCCATGCCCACGGCCTGGCCGAGCATCGAGTAGGAGAACACGGAGCCGTCGATGTCCGCATCGATGACCACGGTGGGCCTCCTCTTCCCGTCGAGGTGGAGGCCGTAGTTCGCGGTCTTCCCTAGGATGGCCGCGGCCAGCGCCCCGGGACCGCCCTCGCGGTTGGTCCTGGCGCCTATGAACGAGTTCACGAACGACAGGGCGGACGACTCCGCCCACGCCACGTGGTCCCCGAGGCTCGGGACGTTCGCTCCCGTGTACGGGGTGCACGAGCAGGTCTTCTGCACGCCCATCTCCCCGTAGAGGTCGATGATCCTGAGCTGCTTCTCCGCGAACTCCGGAGTGATGTGCATCTCCCTCCACCTGTCCCTGTCCATGCCGACGGGGTTGAGCGTGGAGGGCACGGAGACCTTCGCGCCCCCGGCGGCCATGTCCTCGAGGTACTTCAGGCCGCCGTCTCCGATCGTCTTGTATGATGCGCCGGAGAGATGCGCCGACGTTATGTCGATCAGGTCCTCCGCGCCGTATATCTTGCCGAGAGCGGTCACGAGCTCCATGGCCTTCTGCCTGCTCTCTCCCTCCTCTCCGTCGAGGATCGCCTGCTCCTCCCTGGTAAGGTCCATGCTCCCGCATGGAGGTTCCCGTAATAGACTTTGGCTGGGAGAACGCTTATAATGATAGGGGGATGGGGAGCCCATGGGCATGGAATCCCTTCTGCCGTTCGCGGCCGTGGCCGCGGGGGGCGCGCTCGGCGCCCTCAGCAGGTTCGCCGTCTACCGGACGGTGGAGACCGGGTTCCCGTGGGCGACGTTCATCGTGAACATCGTCGGATGCTGCCTCGCGTCGTTCCTGATGTTCAGGTACGGCATCTACTCCGACGGCGCCGGGAAGGCGTTCGTGTTCACGGGGTTCTTCGGGGCGTTCACCACCATGTCCACGTTCTCGATCGACACGGTCAACCTGCTGGTGGACGAGGCCTACGGCAAAGCCGGCGCCAACATCCTGATGAACTCGGTGCTGTGCGTCGGCGGGGCGGCGGCCGGGAGATGGCTGGCGCT
The DNA here is from genome assembly GCA_030539515.1 of Thermoplasmata archaeon. GTDB lineage: Archaea > Thermoplasmatota > Thermoplasmata > Methanomassiliicoccales > Methanomethylophilaceae > Methanoprimaticola. Next base: position 1,917 of record JAUNXZ010000098.1, on the reverse strand, counting down.
GCTGTGAGTCACTCGGGGTGCGACTGGGCGTAGGCGCGGTACTCCTCTCCCCAGACCATCATGGAGTCCAGCATGGGCTGGAGGCTCCTGCCGAGGTCCGTCAGGTCGTACTCCACACGGGGAGGGATCTCGTCGTACGCGGTGCGGGTCAGCAGGCCCTGGGCCTCCATGTCCTTGAGCACCGACGCCAGGACCTTGCGGGAGACGCCGGACAGCGATTCCTCGAGCTCCCCGAACCTCTTTGTCCCGGGCATCAGGTCCCTCAGGACCAGCACCTTCCACTTGCTCCCGATGACCGAGAGCGTCACCTCGACCGGGCAGGGCGGCAGTTTGCGTTCCATGGTGGGAGGGGGATTGGCATCCCCCTAGTTGAAGTTTGACGGCTCACTGGGGGAAGAACATCCCCGCGGTCATGTCCAGGTAGTTCGCTCCGGAGTACCCGGGGCACGCCTCGCTGACCTTCGCCTTGAACTCCTCGGCGGATGACGAGGATGCGGCGACCTCCTTCAGCATCCCGAGGTACGCGATCTTTGTCTCGACGTCCTCCCTGGTCTCGGGCATGTAGTGGGACGAGAGGAACAGCGTGAACCTCCTGTCGAGGTAGCCGCGGAGGTTGGCGATTATCGCGTCCGCGTGGCCGGGGCCGGCGACGATGGAGTGGCAGTCGTGGCCGAGCATGTGCATGTACACCGCCCCGGCCTCCGGGATCTCCACCTCGTACGCCTCGTCGTTGGGGACGATGACCAGCCTCACGCCGGCGATCTCGGTCTCCCCGGCGCCGATGATCTCGTCGGCCTCGGGGATGGTCTCGTCGAACGCCTCGCCGAAGGCCCCGGCGAAGTTCGTCACGAGCCCCTTGCCGCCGCCCGTGGTGTTGTAGGCGTGGGCGCTGGGCGTCATGATGCTCCTGACGTCAGGCAGGAAGGAGGATCCCGCCGCGTGGTAGGACACGAGCTTGGCCTCGACGGCGATGCCCTCGTCCTTCAGCCAGGATGTGACGGCCTCGATGGAGTCCCTGAAGCAGGGCAGCTCGATTGCGACTGCCCTGCGGGCCTTCTCGAGTATGATCACGCGGTCGTCGATGGGGTCGCACGTGGAGTACACGTGGACGTTCAGGTCCCCGCAGGGGATGGTGGTCATCTGTCCGACGCTCAGTTCCGTTGTCTTTCCGGTCGCCATTTCGATTTCTCCTGGAGAGCGTGTCTCTCTAGCACACCATAACGCAGGAGACTATAAGTATCAACCAGAAACCGAGTGGTAACCACGTTACCAGTAGGTAACTAAGGTCATTCGGAAGCGGGCTTCCTGATGTCGGCGAACTGGAAGTCCAGCGCCTTCGGCAGGTCGGCGACGGCCATCTCGATCTGCTGGCCCACCTTGCCGGCGCTGAAGTAGATCCTGTCCAGGCCCTCGGCGGTCGCGTCGATCGTCACGCGCATGGGCCGCTTCAGGCAAAGCGGGGAGCATCCGCCGTGGACGTACCCGGTGAGTCCGAGCAGGTCCTTGGAGCGTATCATGGACAGGGACTTCTCCCCCACGCTGGCGGCCGCCTTCTTCAGATCCAGCTCGCCGGTGACCGGCACGAGGAACACGTAGTACCTGTGCTCCTTGGACTCGGTGACCAGGGTCTTGAACACCTCCCTGGGGTCCTCGCCCGTGGCCTGGGCCACCTCCATGCCGCCCAGGGGCTGGTCGCCGTAGTCGTGCGCGGTGTACGCGATGCCGAGCCTGTCCAGGTGCCGCATGGGATTGGTCTTCTGCTCCATGATTCGATGAACGGCAATCGTGTATATATCGGTACGCGTGCGGGCGCGTCGGATATAAGAAGGGGGAAGGGATGCGGGCTTCCTAGAGGAAATCAAATGTCCAACATCTTCCACGACATCGACCCCGCCATGATCTCCACCGACAGCTTCA
>JAUNXZ010000097.1 GCA_030539515.1 Thermoplasmata archaeon | reverse complement strand
ATTCATGCCAGTGCGATTATTTATTGGTTGATACATCCATTCGAAGATATCAAAAATCTATACTGAAGAGCACCCGGAGTCAATCGTCCGTCTGGCCGACGGCCTCGGACCCCCTCTTCCTGCGGGCGGCCGCCATGACCGCCGAGGGGTACGCCTCGCTTGTGATCGGCAGGGAGTCCTTCAGGATCACGTGGGGCCTCCCCTCGTCGTCGATGACCTGCGACCTCACGCCGTAGACGGTGCGGAGGTTCTCCTCGGTGATCACCTCGCCCGGGGTGCCCACGTCGTAGATGCGGCCCTGGAACATCAGGATGACCTTGTCGGCGAACTTGGCCGCGATGTTGATGTCGTGGCTGATCATGATGATGAGGATCCCCTTCTCCAAGGACAGGTCCCGGAGCATCTTCGTGACATCCAGCTGGTGGCGGATGTCTAGGTTGGACGTGGGCTCGTCGAGCAGCAGTATCTTCGGCTCCTGGACCAGGCCCCTGGCGAGCATCACCTTCTGGTGCTGCCCCGCCGAGAGCTCGTTGAACTGGCGCATGGCCAGATGCGAGATGCCGAGCATCTTCAGGGTGTCGTACACGATGTCCAGGTCGTTGTCCAGGGTGTTCCATCTGGCGTGGGGGTGCCTGCCCATCATGACGGTGTCCACGACGGTGAGGGGGAACGTGTCGTTCGCCGAGTACGGCACGTACCCTATCTCCTTTGAGAGCTCCTTGATGGTGATCTCCTTGAGGTCCTTGCCGTCGATGAAGACCGCGCCGCTGTTGGGCTCCAGGATCTTGTTGATGCAATGGATCAGGGTGGACTTCCCCACTCCGTTCGGGCCCAGGATCGAGACGAATCCCGGCCCGTCGATGTCCAGCGACACCTCGTTGAGTACCGGGACGCTGGAGTAGGAGAACTCGATGTTGTCGATTTTTATGTCCAATGGCACACCCCTGTTGGATGTATATGCCGATAGGATGTAGCTCATAGATAAAACGTAGCAGACGGCCCATCGCGACGGCACGGGGCATCCCGACCGGACGGATCCGCAGCGTCCCTTGTCCAGACCGTCGGGGCATCCGGCGTGGAGGGGGCCGAGAGGTCTCCGTCCCTACGATCCGAGTTCATTGCACCATACAATCTAGTACGTAATCTAACTGATTGCAAACAACGGCGTCCGGAGGACCGCGTGCCGCTCGGCGGAGCCGCTCACATCCCGCGGGTCCCATGGAACACCTCGTCGAGGATGTACAACGCCCCGGCGATGCCGTAGACCGGACGCGGGATTATGTCGTCGAGCCCGAGGGACGCGTACGTTATCGGGATGCCTTCCCTGCACATGCCGGACGAGGCCATGGTCACGGCCGTGACGCAGTCCGCCAGGACCGCCCCGCACTCCTCTGGCTCCCTCCCCCATGCACGGCCGAGCCCCTTGGACTCCAGGAAGGACCTCAGCGCCTCCGCCTGGTCCGGGTCCGAGCCCGGGTCGACGGACACCGCCTCCGGGATCATCGCCATGTAGCCGTAGAGCCACTCTGCCAGCGGCCTCGCGACCGACGCCGGCGCTGCCACGGAGAACGTGAGCCCGCGTATCCTGAGGACGCCGTAGCGGAGCCCGGCGAGCTTGTCCCTGAGCCGGATCCTGCACCCGCGCACCCTGTCCAGGGCCGCGGACGGGTCCCTCCCAGACGCGTCCGCCACCGCGCGTATCCACGCCTCCAGCGCATCGAGACCGACGGGCGCCCCCGCCGGCGATGCGACGGACGGGACGTCCATCGAGGCGTACCACTCGGAGAGCTCCCGGCACTGCTCCGGGCAGACCACGACGTTGAGCTCCGAATCCACCGAACGGACGAGCGAAGCGACGTCGGAACCCGCGCCGGGGCAGCATGCGACCTCCAGACCCATGTCCTCCAGGTACCCGCACAGCTCGTCGCGGGCGGCCGCCCAGTCCCTGTCCATCATCGACAGCCCGATCAGGTTCACCGTGCCGGGCCTCGGCGAGCGCCTCTCCGGCGAGAGGAACCTCATGACCTCCGCGAGCGCGTGGTCGCACCCCTCCGTCGCCGGCACGGACGCCTGCGGCTCCCTCATGCGGAACGCGATCCCGGCGAGCCCCGCCTCCGCTATGGCGGAGTCGTGGTCGTCGCCTATCAGCGCCGCGCCGGGGGAGTCGATCACAACGACGATCGAGGGAGACCTCCCGGACACCGTCCTCAGGCCGTCCACCGACCTCGCGTAGGCGCCGTTTATGAAATCGGCCTCCTCCAGGAACGTGGCCGGCACCTCCGGGTACCCGTAGTAGTACGGCTCCCAGAACTCGATCCCGTCGTCCCCCTTCCCCGACACGGCGGTGGCCAGCACCGCGTGGTGCGTCCTGCACCCTCCCGGGCCGTGCAGCATGACCGCCGCGTCCGGTATCCCCTCGAGCGCCATTATCGCGCCGGTCAATCCGTCAGGCAGGCACCTCATCCTATCATCCTCCATCCCTCCGTCGCCGGGATCAGCGGCGTGTTGCCGATGGTCCTGACGAAGTCGAACACCGTGCGGTAGCCGACGCCCATCCTCACGAGCTTGACGAACGTGGTGCCGTCCGGCACCGGGCGGACCACGTCGCCGATCAGGAAGTCGGGGCGGAACCGATCCAGGTCCTCCATGAGCTGCGCGTCGGTGTAGTCCGCCACCGCCTCGTGCGAGGTGTCCGGGATCCCGCCGGCCTTGCGGGATATCGTGTTGAACCCCACGCGGACGATGTCCACGCCCAGGTCCTCCAGCGTGTCCAGCAGCCAGTCGGGGTTCCCGCCCATCTTCCAGACCACCAGTGCGCTGCGCCCCTCCATGCGGGGGCGGTGGGCCTCCACCAGGCCCGCGTAGTCCGCCTCGGCCCTGGCTACCTCCGCCTCCGCCTCAGACTCCTTGCCGGTGAGCCTCCCCATGGCCCGAATCCACTCCCTGTAGGCCCGTATGCCCAGTGGCAGGGGGGCCGGGAACGGTGCGCGCCCCGTCCTGCGGGATATGATGGACATCACGTCCCTGACCGGCGCCGTGTCGCTCACCGGTATGTCCGCCGACCCGCAGCAGAACTCCTCCGGGGGAGCGGGCGAGCGCTCGTCCAGGAACATGCAGTTGACCCTCAGGCCGAAGACGGACAGCATCCCCTCGAGGGTGCGCAGGCCGTCCCGGGACTGCAGGTCGAAGAACGTGACGCCCACGAGGTTCACCAGCCCGGGATCCGGCTCCAGCGACGTGTCCATGGACTCGGCGACCGACTCGGCCGCCAGCATGAACCCGTCCGTGTAGTCCCCCGCGACGTCGCCGTCGGCGCGGACCAGGGACAGCCGAACGCCCGGGTGCTCCCTGGAGAACGCGTCGGTGACCGCGAGGCAGTCGTCCCCGATTATCCCCGGCATGCAGGTGGTGACGACGGCGATCCTGCGGTACCCGTCGGCGTACGCCCTGTCCAGGGCCGCCTTCAGATAGGCGTTCCCGCCGAAGATCGAGGCCTCGTCGTCCATGAACGTGCTGCGGATACCGCTCCGCAGGGAGCGGTCCGAGACCCTGCCCGCGAAGGCGTCGGCCACGGCCTTGGCGCGGGAGACGTCCATCAGGTACGCGCAGCTCATCGGCCCGTGGACGAGCACCGCCGTCCCGCCGACCCTGGCGAACGCGTTGGCCGCGCCGTATGCGGCGCAGGACATCATGACGCGCTGATGCGTGAGCCCGCACCCGGGGCAGCCGGTTCGCGGGATCCCCCCGCCCGACGCGGGGCGTATGGGCCTGCCCGCGGCCAGGTCGGAGAGCTGGAGGTCGTCCAGCGGGGTCGGCGACGTCAGGGGGACTGTGCCGTCCATGGCGCCGCGGACCGCTTCCGCGACCTCCCTGAGGGCAGATGCGGCCTCGGAATCCGGGAACATCTCCATGACCGTGCGTCCGGCGGCCTCCGCCTCCGCGAAGAGCCCGTCGCGGGGGATCTCCGCCAGGACCCTGGTGCCGGCGGCATCGGCCAGACGGCGCACCGCCTCGGACTCGCCCTCCACCCCTCTGGAGTTCAGGACGATGCCCAGCAGCCTGGGGCCGCCCGTGTCGAAGTTCAGCAGCCCCCGCATGATGTTGTTGGCCGCGTACATCGCCATGAACTCCCCGGACGTGACGAGGATCACCGCGTCCGCGTAGTCGCCCCTCAGCGGGACGGCGAACCCGCCGCATACCACGTCGCCCAGGACGTCGTAGACGCGCACGTCCGTCTCCAGCGAGTCGGCCCCGAGCCTCTTCAGGGTCTCGAACGTGGTGAGGATCCCGCGCCCGGCGCATCCTATGCCGGGCTCCGGGCCCCCGGCCTCGGCGCAGAGAACCCCGCCGGACCCCTCCTCTATGACGTCCTCCAGCCTCCTGCGGCCGACCGGCACGTCGCGGACGTAGTCGAGCACGGTGCGCTGGGCCCTGCCGCCGAGCAGGAGCCTGGTGGAGTCGTGCTTGGGGTCGCAGCCCACCTGCATCACCCTCAGGCCGGACTCCGCCAGGGCCAGCGAGATGTTGGCGGACAGGGTGGACTTCCCGATGCCCCCCTTCCCGTAGACCGCCATCTGGAACATGGCCTGTGGATACGTCTGCGCGGTATTAGTTGGTTGCCTGCTCCAACCGGCCCGGGGCATCATTGATTAACCAATGGCGCGTTACGCGAAAGGCTAGCCCCGCCGGCGCGGGGACGGAGAGTCGAGATATCATGGGCATAAACATCGGCATCATGGAGATGGAGGCGCCCAGCGCCCCCTGCAAGGCGCTGCGCTCCGACGTGGTGAGGGTCCACATCAAGGACGACAAGGGCTTCGAGGAGGCCGCCGAGTACGACGAGTTCGTGCCGTACGAGGACGCCAAGGCCGCGATCGGCGACTGGGATGCGTTCGTCAAGAGGAACAGACTCAACGAGGAGGCCGACGCCGTCTACATCGCGAAGGTGAAGAAGGACGAGGACCTGGCGGTCCTCAGACCCCTGGCCAAGAGGACCTACACCGGCTGGGTCGTGATGTCCGCCCTGGATGAGTCCAAGAAGGATGCCGCGCTCGCCGCGTCCGACGACAGGGTCACCGGATGGGACCAGCTGGACTTCGACGAGATGAACGAGATGTGCGGGTCCTGCCCCCTGTCCTGGGACAAGGGCCGCGGATGCATCGGCGCGTTCGGGCCGGACAACAGCCTGCTCCCGGAGATCGCCGGCAGGCACGGGTGCCCCATCGTGGCGTCCGTCCCGCAGTCGGTCGCCGAGGGCAAGAGATTCGCGTCATCCGACGCGGCGGAGCTCCTCCGCGAGGTGGAGGTCCTGAGGGAGGCCCTGCCCGGCGAGGGCAAGGCCATGGTCAGGCGCTACAGC
>JAUNXZ010000096.1 GCA_030539515.1 Thermoplasmata archaeon | reverse complement strand
AAATCCGAGATGAAGGAGAAGATGTCCCTCATGGAGAGGATCGCCCTCTACATCCCCGGCTACAGGGGGTACAGGGAGAAGAACCTCCGCAGGGAGGCCGACAGGGCCGTCAGGAACGAGGTGGCCAGGACCCTCCAGGGCGCCAAGGCCGACCTCGCCACCATCCAGAGGGAGCTGGCCTCGCAGCCGGACCTCATGCTGGACATCGAGAGGATAAGGACCAAGGTGGACAGGTACGACGTGAAGGTCAGGAAGGCCGTCAACGGGTACTCCGGGTTCCACGACGCGGTCAAGATCGACGAGTCCGACCTGGACGCGCTCATGCGGTGGGACGCCAACCTGGCGGAGGACATACACCTCCTCAGGGAGGGCGTCGCGGACCTCCTGAAGACCGTGGACCTCGGGGGCGAGGCCAAGGCCGAGGTGCGCAACCTCGAGAGGGGCGTCGACTCCATGATAGAGGACTACGAGCAGAGGGAGACGGTCATGAGGGGATTCGACCGCTCCGCCGGGGAGTGATGACAGATGGGAAAGAGCAACGTGGTCTTCTGGGAGAACCAGGGGCCCGACGACATAATCTACGCGTACGAGCACGACGACCTGAGGACTCTCACGTCGGTCACCGTCCCGGAGCACGCCGTGGCGATCTTCGCCAGGGACGGCCAGCTCACCGGGATCCTGGAGCCCGGCAGGCACATGGTCACCTCCGCGAACATCCCGTGGCTGACCAAGCTGTACAACCTCGCGCTCGGCTACAAGGAGACGCCCTTCAAGGTGCAGATCATCTTCGTCTCGCTGAAGATGTTCAACGGGAAGTGGGGCATCCGCGGCATGATCAAGGCCGCGCAGGGCTACGACGTCCCGATCACCCTGATGGCCAACGGGGACTTCCAGTTCCGCATCAACGACGTGCCCGTGTTCTACACGCAGGTGCTCGGAGGGCTGAAGTCCTACACCACCGGCGACGTCAACGCCTTCATGAAGAGCTTCATCAACGAGCAGGTCACGCAGCAGCTGACCCGCCAGTACTACATGGAGGTCTACAACAACCTGGAGAAGGCCTCCACCACGACCAGGGTCATGGTGGAGCAGTACTTCCAGCAGAGGGGGATCGAGCTCCTGTCGCTGAAGATCTCCGAGGTGCGCACCACCGAGGAGGACCAGCAGAAGGTCTTCGAGTACCTCCAGTTCAGCAGCGCCAACGGAGAGGCGTTCAAGAGGTACGAGGTCATGGACAGGATGGCCGACGCCATCGGCAACTCCGAGGGAGGCGCCGCCATGGGAACCGGCATGCTCCTGTTCCCCCAGATGTACCAGCAGCTCCAGCAGCAGCCCCTGTACGGCGTGGGCGGGGGCCCCGCCGGCGGAGCCGCGGCCGCGGCCCCGAAGGTGCTGTGCCCGTACTGCGGGTCGCCCAACGACTACCCGTACAAGTTCTGCAGCAACTGCGGCAAGCCCTCGCCCGCCGCGGCGCCCGCGGAGCCCCCTGCGGCCGCCGCAGCGGCGGCGCCTGCGCCCGGACCCGCTCCTGCTCCCGCTGCGCCCGGGGACGCCCCCAGGTTCAACAACTGCCCGTACTGCGGGCAGAACATCAGCGGGCTCCCCAAGACGCCCAAGTTCTGCCCCTACTGCGCGGAGCAGCTCTACTGAGCCCCCGCGCCCTCCCCTCCGGGGGAGGGCCCAAACCTCAATCCGCCCGGCGGACGTACTCCGCCGGGACCTTCTCCGTAAGATACACGCCGTCCGCGGACAGGTACAGCCCCAGGCCGTCCCTGTGCATCCGCCCGGCGTCCACCTCCAGTATCACGGGCTCCCCGCGGCGGGAGCCTACGTCGGACGCCCTCTCCGCGGACACCGACAGGTGGACCATGCGCCTGCCCATGGGCAGGATGGCCCCGGAGGACAGGATCCCCCCGTAGCCCCTCTCCGAGGTCCCGTGGTAGAGGATCTCGGGCGGCTCGACGGGCTCGCCGTAGTCCACGGGGACGCTGTGTCCGTGGTACGCCCTGATCCTGAGCCCGTCGTCGGATATCCCGTAGCGGGTCCCGGACGCGACGATCTCCCCGATGCGCTCGCGGGTGAGGCGGGTGTTGGCGCAGATCGTGCCGATGTCCGCCCACCCTTCGGGGTCCAGGGCGCACCCGGCCCTCTCCGGGTGGTGGCGGAGGATGTCCGCCAGGAACCTGCTGTCCTCGCTCAGCGTCTTATTCCCCATGATGTCCGCATGCAGGCGCGGGTATTAGCCGGCCTCCATCCCCGGGATCGTCCGGGCATGCATCCAATTCCTTCGTAATCCACAGAATGGATACGAGATTCGTAGACTTTCTTTCGGAATCCACGAATTCCTGGGTTGAAATTACGAATAACCCATCCAACTCAGATAATGTTTAAATAGTACGGGGACCCATGACATATGCAGGAGGTAAGCGAACATCGGTAAACGTAAAGACATTCGGATCTGCGGCGAGAACCGCTCGAGGATGACCTGCGCGGAGAAAGACTGGTCGGTCGACACTTATCTCCAGTGTGGGTCGCGATCGGTTCGCAAGACTCGACTGATGACCGCGACAAACACCTTACCCGCTATCGGGTTCCCTCTTAGAAACGGATTCATGTGTTATCGAAACCGCCTTACAAACGGCTTCGCGGAAAACGGGAACCCGGGGAAACCCCACTTCTTGAACGCTATGTTCTGGGGACGACCCCTCGCGTACGGCCGCCGTTCGTTACGACCATGCTCCGGGAGACGGCGCCGCCCACTATCGGCACCGTCGTCCCGCAGCACCCGCCGGGTACGGAAGCGCTTTCCGATCCCATCCGTCCGCATCCGACGTTGACTCACACCGGGCATCCCCGCCCGGCGGCGAATCGGGCTGTATGGAACGGCATCGTACTTAACCGGATGCGGTGGAACCCCCCGGAGTACCGAACATACCGGCCTCCCGGCGCGCGATGCGTAAAGCTTTTTCGCAGTAGCGCGGTCCTCCCCGCATGAAAGAGCTGAAGGACTATGTCACCGAGATCCCGGACTACCCGAAGAAGGGCATCCTGTTCCGTGACATAACGACGATCATGAGCGACCCCGAGGGGCTGAAGCTCGCCATCGACGGGCTGATAGGCATGCTCGACGGAATCGACTTCGACCTGGTCGTCGGGTCCGAGTCCAGGGGGTTCATCTTCGGGACGCCGGTGGCGTACGCCATGGGCAAGGGGTTCATCCTGGTCAGGAAGAAGGGCAAGCTCCCCAGGGAGACCATCTCCGAGGAGTACGACCTGGAGTACGGCTCCGCCACCCTCGAGATGCACAAGGACGCCATCAAACCCGGCCAGAGGGTAGTCATCATCGACGACCTGGTGGCCACCGGCGGGACCACGGAGGCGATCGTCAAGATGGTCGAGAAGCTCGGCGGCGAGGTCGTCAAGATCGGGTTCGTCATGGAGCTCGCCGGCCTCGAGGGGAGGAAGAAGCTCGCCAAGTACGACGTGGACTCCCTGATCATCTACGAGGGAGCCTGATGAAGGTCGAATGCTCCGGGATCGGCCCGGACGGCTGGTTCGACGACCGCTTCGGCGCCAAGGGCTCCGTCTTCGTCAACGGCATGCCCGGCCTCTCCCCCGGATTCTCCATAAAGGACGCCCCCGAGGGCACGAAGAGCTTCGCCGTGGTCTTCGACGACTACGACGCGGTCTCCGCCGCAGGATTCCTCTGGGTCCACTGGCTGATCTCCGACCTCAAGGAGACGGAGGTGAAGGAGGGCGCGTCCCACAACGACCCGCCGTTCACCGAGGGCTCAAACAACTGGTTCAGCGCCCTGGGCGACCTCACGAGGGAGCAGGCCACCGGGTACGGGGGCCCCGCGCCCCCGAACGGGATGCACAGGTACACCCTGAAGGTCTACGCGCTCGACACCGTCCTCGACCTGCCCAGCGGGTTCAGGCTCAACGACCTGTACTTCGCCATGGACGGGCACGTGCTCGCCCACTGCAAGGCGGTCGGCAAGTACTCCACCGATTGAGAGCGGTGGCGGCCCTACCGGGAATCGAACCCGGATCATCAGTTCCGAAGTCTGACAGGATATCCGCTACCCCATAGGGCCGTGGACTTCCAATCATGAAGGTCCGATATAATCCTGATTAGTCCGAAGGCCGTCTGGACAAAGTGTATATCCCGATTCGGGAATCCACGGGGCATGCCCAAGGTGATCCTGAACCACGGAGCCGGCGGGGAGCTCATGCAGCAGTTCCTCTCCGACCACATCACGAAGCACTTCCCCAAGATGGACGCCGAGGTCCCGCTCGACTCGATGGACGACTCGGCCGTGGTGGACGACGTGGTCTTCACTATCGACGGGCACACCGTGAAGCCCCTCTTCTTCCCCGGCGGAGACATCGGCAAGATCTCCGTGGCCGGGACGGTGAACGACATATCGGTCATGGGCGCCACGCCCCTGGCCCTCGCGTGCTCCGTTATCATGGAGGAGGGCCTGGACATCGACGTCGTCGACAGGGTGATGGACTCCATGGGCAGGACCGCGGCCGGGGCCGGCGTCCCCATCGCCACCGGCGACACCAAGGTGGTCGAGTCGGGCGCGGTGGACCAGATGGTCATGTCAACGTCCGCCATCGGCAAGAGGTCCGCTGTGCTGGACTCGAACCTCGCGAAGGCGGGCGAGTACAGGAAGGTGGACCACCGCTGGTGCACCGACTCCAACGTCAGGCCCGGGGACGCGATCATCGTGTCCGGGTACATGGGGGACCACGGGGTGGCGCTCCTCTCGTTCCGCGAGGGCTACGGCTTCGAGAGCGAGGTCCAGAGCGACGTCGCCCCTCTCAACAAGATGATCGCCGAGGGCCTGAAGGCCGGCGGGATCGTGGCCATGAAGGACCCAACCCGCGGAGGGCTCGCCAACACGCTCAACGAGTGGTGCGGCAAGTCCCACGTCGGCATGGACATCGACTTCGCCTCCATCCCCCTGAGGGACGGCGTCGTCAACGCCTGCGAGCTCCTCGGGATCGACCCGCTGAGCATCGGGAACGAGGGCAAGTGCGTCATCGGCGTCGTGCCGGAGATGGCAGACGAGGTGCTGAAGGCGATACGCGCCACTCCCGAGGGGAGGAACGCCGCGATCATCGGCCACGCCGTGGACGGTCCGGAGAGGGTCGTCCTCAGGACCGAGGTCGGCGGGAAGCGCATCCTCGAGGCCCCCGCCGGGGACCCGGTTCCCAGGATCTGCTGAGCTTATTTTCCGCACTTCAGGCGGGGGTGGTTGCCCCCGCCGTTTCTTTAAATACTCTTTATAAAGACTTTAGAATTTGTATGGTGGAACTTTTTAGGATTTGTATGGTACGAGTTTTTAGGATTTGTATCAGAAGTTTCCGAACATCGACACTATACACTCAGGATGATTCGACCGTTCCTG
>JAUNXZ010000095.1 GCA_030539515.1 Thermoplasmata archaeon | reverse complement strand
CGTCCCTCTTGGACGGGGGCTCGCCGTAGGGGTTGTGGAACTCGCGGACCTTCTCGGCCATGCCCTTGTGGGCGGAGAGGGGTCCGACGCCGTTCTGGACGAACCAGGCCCTCATGTCCTCCCAGAAGTCCACCAGGTGGATCTTGGCGTGGCAGACGACCTCGCAGTTCCCGCAACCGGTGCACTTGTACATTGCGTCGATGAAGTCGGGGTTCAGGGAGACCTCCCTGCCGAGGAGACCGTCGAGGGCTCCCGCGCCGGCCTTGTCCAGCTGGTTGACGTAGTAGATCTTGCCCCTCGGGGTGACGGACTCCCAGGGCGTCTGGTTGTGCGCCTCGCACACGTCGATGCAGTACCCGCACTGCAGGCAGGCGGTGAGAACTTTCTGAACGCGGGGGAGCTTGATGAACTCCGGCATGCTGATTTTGACTTCTACCACGAACGATTCCTCCGTGAGATCGGGCGGTTCCGACGCCGCCTCTTTACGGGTGTCGAGAATCCGTTCCTATTTAACCGTTCACGGTCCCTGGCCTTCCGAGTCGCGCGTACGGGGCTGAAAAAATGAGACGGAATGAGATTATACCTCCTATGCGTTCCATCCCCCATGGAAGCCCCGGGGCTGTACGACGACTGGACCGGAAACGTGGTCAACGGAGCGGACGTGAGGTCCCTCGACATCGGCGCGGTGCGCGCCGCGAGGGCGGCCTACCGCGAGCGCTTCCCCGACAGGTCGGAGGAGAGCCAGGGCTGGGACGACGCGACGTTCCTGTCGAGGGCCGGCGCCTTCAAGCGCGGGAAGGTCACGGTGGCGGCGATGATCCTGCTCGGGAAGCAGGACGCCGGCATCCTGCCGTCCAGCGTCTGCATCCGCTGGAGGCTGCTGGACCCGGACGGCGCGGTGCAGGACCAGCGCACGTTCCAGGGCCCGATGCTCCTGGCGTCGTCGCAGGCCGTGTCCATGGTTAGGAACTGGACCTGCCCGGTCGGGTCGGGGGAGGACGTCAGGCAGGTCAGCGCCTACAGGAACTCCTCCCTCCTCGAGGCGGTCCGCAACGCCGTGGCGCACCAGGACTTCGCCCTGGGCGGGACGGTGGACGTGATCGAGCGCGAATCCGAGTCGGTCACCGTCGTGAGCCGCGGGTCCTTCCCCGCGAGGTCCCCCGAGTCCTTCATCTCCGGCCCCCCGCAGTCCAAGCCGCCGAGGAACCAGTTCCTGGTCTCCGCCATGGCCGGGATGGGCGTCGTTCCCGCCTCGGGCACCGGCATCAGGTCGATGTACGTGTCGCAGGCCTCCCGCAGGTTCCCCATGCCGGACTTCGACATCTCCGACGACAGGGTGGCCGTCCGCTTCCCCGGGATAAGGGCCGGGGCGTACGCCAGGGTGCTGGACGTCAGGGACGACCTGGACCTGAGGACGATGATGGACCTGGACCGCCTGGCGAAGCTCCGCTACGTCCCCGAGAGGAGGGTCAGGTCCCTCGCCCGCAGGGGCCTTGTGGAGGTCATGGACGGCGTGCCGTGCATAGCGTCCGGCGCGGGGCAGGACGTCCTGTCCGCGTTCGTGACGGGCACGGATGAGGACGCGGTCCTCGCGCTGATCGACAGGAACGGCTCGGTGACCCGCGGGGATGTGGCGGACATACTCGCCGCCCGCGACCCCAAGGAGCTGTCGCCGGAGCAGGTCCGCACCAAGGCCACGAACCTCCTGCAGTCCATGAGGCGCAGGGGCCTGATCGGCAAGTCCGACGGGAGCACGAGGTCCGCGAGGTACGTCCGCATCCCTTCGGGCGATCCTTCGGAACCCACATCGGACCGAGGGTTTGCTTTAAATGCAACTTCTAATTCCTTCGACCCGTGTCATCGACCGCCGTGAAGGGAAGCGTGCTCGCCGTAGCAGCGATGCTGCTAGCGGTATGCATCTCCTTCGCCGGACCCGCGCTCGCGGGCCAGGCGGATTCCGACGGGGGGTCGGGCACCGTTGTCATCATAGCAGACATCCCGGAGGAGCCGGAATCCCTGGAGGAGCTGGCCGAGGGGATCGCGAAGGTCGACGCCCTGGTGGATCGCTACGAGTCCATGGACAGGAACGTCGTCGTCGTTAACCCGATGGACCGGAACGGGGGAGGCATCCCCGCGGGCGATGCCCGCGCGCCGGCGCAGCCGGCCGGGGGGCCCGCCGGGGACGCTTCCGAGAGGGAGGCCGAGCCCGAAGAGGAGGAGAGGGAGGAAGAGGAGGCCGACGAGGCCCCCGAGATGCCCTCCCCATCCGATTCCGCGGATTCAACCGATTCCCAGGATCCATCGGATTCCGCGCAGACCGTCGAGGTCGTGAGCTCCGCGGATGCGGACATCTCCGTCAGCCAGGAGGACGTGGACGCCATCGTGGGCTACCTCGAGGCGTCCGGAATCGGGACGGAGGACGGCGCCGAGGCGATAGCCGACGCGCTCCGCCAGTGGAGGCAGGCCTCCGGAATGATATTCTGCGAGCTCGGCTCCACTTCCGTCTCCGGCTCCGTCGGCTCCGACAGGAGGGACGGCGAGTCCGGGGAGGACGCTGCCGAGGACGGGGAGACCGTCGAGGCGGAGGATGACGACGGCATCGAAACAGATCACGTTACCTGCGAGGGGGCCGACATTCTGGTTCCCGAGCACTGCAGCTCCGCGCCTGCGGAGCCGGCGGCCCTGACCGCCGTCCGCATGGTGGCGGACGGGGACGGATCCGGATTCTGAGACATCCCAGGGCACGCTCCAGTCTGAACTTCGTCTCGGCCGGGCGGGCCCGGGACGAGGTGAACGATATGAAGAATGCGATGGTGCTCTGCGCCGTCGCCGCGCTGTTCATCGCCGCGCTCGCGCCGATGACCCTCGCGGAGGCGGCCACGGGCGAGGTTGAGATAGTCCTGAGCGACGACGGCGTGACCGTCGACGGCCAGGCGGCCTCCGAGGACTCCTCCTCGGCGGTCTACGTCGGAGCGGAGATAGTCTACTACGAGAGCGGGACGGACTCCTCCTACGGAGAGGGGACGACAGCAGATATGCACGACGCCGACGAGGCGGCGCTGCACACGGTCGTGACGATCACGGCCGCGGGGACGTACAGGATAAGCGGGACGCTGAGCTACGGCCAGATTGCCGTGGACGTCGGTACCGACGAGTCCGACGTGGTGACGCTGATACTCGACGGCGTCACGATCACGTGCACGGTGGCCCCGGCGATCATCTTCTACAACGTGTGGGAGTCCGGGGACTCCTCCACGGCCACCACGGACATCCCCGACGAGGCGGGAGCGAACATCATCATAGCGGACGACAGCACGAACACGGTCAACGGGTCCTACGTGGCCCGCATCTACAAGACCGGGACCACGTCGAAGCTCCACAAGTACGACGGGGCGGTCTACTCCAAGATGTCCATGATCGTGAGCGGGGAGACCAAGGGCAACGGCGTCCTGACCATCAACGCCGAGAACGAGGGGCTCGACAGCGAGCTCCACCTGACCATAAACGGCGGGATCATCCAGATCTACGCGCAGAACGACGGCATCAACACGAACGAGGATTACATCTCCGTGACGGAGATCAACGGCGGGACGCTGTACATCGTCGGCGGCCTGGGCGACGAGGGCGACGGGATCGACTCCAACGGCTACATCGTGATCAACGGCGGGACGGTCTACGCGTCCGCCTACACCGAGGCGGGCGAGGGGGGCATCGACGCCGACATGGACATCATCATCAACGGCGGCACCGTGGTTGCGCTGGGCGGGATGAACGACAGCGTGTCCTCCTCCTCGTCGCAGGCCTACATGGAGCTGACGTACGCCAGCATCCAGTCGGCCGGGACGGTCATCTGCCTGAAGGACTCCTCCGGGAACGTCGTGGTCTCGTGCTATCCCGACAGGACGTACCAGAGCGTCACGCTCAGCGTCTCGTCCATGTCCGTCGGATCCACATACTACCTGTACTCGGGCGGGACAAGCACCGGCACCCTGTCCTACGGGATCTACTCCGGGGGCACGCACACCGGCGGGACGCAGATGCAGTACACCGGGAACTCGTCGGGAATGGACGGGGGGATGGTCATCCCCGGCTTCGGAGGGAACTCCGGCATGACCGCTCCCGGCCAGAGCACCACGACGACCACGTCGTCGGGCAGCACCGAGTTCACCCTCACGTCGTCGGTCAAGACCTTCTCCGGCGTGTCCGCGGCCTCGTCGTCGTCCTCGAAGACCGAGGTGACCATAGAGGTCGAGTACGCCTCGTCCGGGCTGTCGATATCGTCGATCACGGTGTACGCCGGGACGACGGAGGTGGACATCTCGGACTACCTGCAGGTCACGGTGCAGGACTACCCCGCGGAGTCCTACTACGCGACGTCGTCCGCCGGCGACCTCGACTCCGTGAACTCGATAATGCCGACGGATGCTGGCACATACCTGATCACCATCGCGGTGACCGATTCCAGCACAGCGTACACGGGCGTCTACCAGGCCATCGTCACGATCGCCGAGGACGGCACCGTGACCATCGGCGGCGGGAGCTCCGACTCCACCGATTCGACCGACTCGACTGGAGGCACCTCCTCCGGAGGCGACTCGTCGATGCTGGTCTACGCGGCGGTAGTGGTCGTCGTGATAGCGGCCATCGCGGCCGCGGCGTACATGTTCAGGCGCAACGCCTGAGGACAAACGGGGGCAACGCCCCCACCTTACGGCGCCATGCGCGCCGGACCTTTCCGAAACGGACTGGAGAAACTCTATGGTGGGCCCGGCCGGATTTGAACCGACGGCCATCTGGTTATGAGCCAGACGCTCTACCTGCCTAAGCTACGAGCCCGATGGGACACCCAATACGGGGGACTATTAAAAACATGTCGGAAACCGCAATCGGACGCTCCGCTGACCGAGTTGGGATGGGAAATGGCGCCGCCACACGGATTTGAACCGAGGACCTTGTGATTAACAGTCACACGCTCTACCTGCTGAGCTACGGCGGCTTGTAGGACTGCGAATGAAGGGCCTGTATAAAAAACTTGTTGGAATGGTTTGAACCGTCGGGCGGACGCGGGGCGCCCGCCCTCGGGGATCAGTTCTTGGAGCGCTTCTTGCCCTTCTTGTCTTTGGACTCGGAGACGGTGCCGTCCTCGAAGTCCATCCTGCCGTAGAAGATCTCGCGGCTCTCGAACATGCGCTTGCCGATGGCCTTGCCCTTGGGGGTCAGCTCGTAGATCTTCATGAGGCGCCTGCCGGCCTCCAGGTGCATCTCCATGATGCCGAGCTCGACGAGCTCGTCGGCCGTCTTGATGACGGTCTTGTAGTTCTTGGCGATGCGGAGCATGTCGGTCGCCATGATCTTGTCGTTCTCGTAGATCAGGGCGATGATGTCGACCGCGTACCTGCTGGACAGCGGGGACTGATAATCGGTAATCATGTGTCTATGTAGCATTGGCTAAATATAAATCGTTTCGGACAGGATTCCGCCATCAGGGGCGCTGGCATATGGTCCCGGGTCCGTCGCGCGCGCCCGTGAACCATC
>JAUNXZ010000094.1 GCA_030539515.1 Thermoplasmata archaeon | reverse complement strand
GGAGCCGGTACGAGAAAGGGGTTTGTGGCCGGGTCCCGGGTGATGGCCCGGGCCCGGCCGAACGGCGTCCCCATGAGGTAAAGGAGGATGGGGGCGCCGCCCGGGTTCATTGGGAAGTCTTCTCCGCTTCCGCGGCCTCGGACTCGAGGACCTTGTCTATGCCCGACCTCCTGGTGAGGAACTTGGGGCCCTTCCAGCTCCAGTTGCCCATCAGGTGCATCAGCGCGGGCACGACGTACGGGACGACGATCAGGGAATCCACCAGGATGGCGAATCCGAGGGCGAATCCGATCTCCTGCAGCATGCTCGATCCGGAGAGGAGCAGCGTCAGGAAGGTCCCGCCCATCACCAGTCCGCACAGGGTGATGACGGACCCGGACCAGGACAGCGCGTTCTGGATGGCCTCGTCGTTGGACAGGCCCTTCATCCTTCCCTCCCTTATGCGGGTGGTCAGCAGGATGTCGTAGTCCATTCCGAGACCGAGGCAGATGACGAACAGCACGATCGGGACGATCCAGACCACGTCGATGCCCATGAGGGTCCCGTACACGAGGTGGACGGTCCCCAGGGTCCACAGGACGCTCATCATGATGGTCGCGAGGGACCTGATGGGCGTGAAGTAGGATCCGAGCACGAACAGCAGCAGGATGTAGATCAGCACGATGACTCCGGCCTGGATCCAGTGGAACTCGCCGGTGACGGTCTCGGAGATGTCGTACAGGGACGCGACGGTTCCGTACACCCACACTCCGGCGACCCAGTCGTTCTCGGCCGCGAAGTCGGACATCGCGGACCTTATGTTCGAGACGGAGGTCATCGTGGTGTCGGACATGGGCTCGTCCGCGGTGATGACCATCAGCTGGATGTACATCCCGTTGGAGTCGGGGTTCTCGGTGCTTATCGACACGAGGCCGGCGCTGTAGTTGATCTGGTAGTCGATGATGCCGGCGAGGGTGGCGGTGCCTATGACGGTGGTGTCGGGGGTCGCGGCCCACAGGTTGTACGTGTTGAACACGGTCTCGAGCGGGGTGGCCAGCATGTCGGGGAGGCCCGCCTCGTACACGATGTACTGGTTGACGGCGGTGGGCGTCGTGTTGCTCTCCGCGTACGCGGCCGCGGCGGTCTCGCTCATGCCCTGGGCGATGGCGCCCTGGTAGTACTGCTGGTACATGATCTCGTAGACCATGGTGTAGACGAGCTCCCAGGAGATGGGTCCGAGGACCAGGCTGACGTTGTCGTCGGCTTCCTGCAGGGACCCTTCGTTGCCTCCGACCAGCGACGTTCCGATCACGGTCGTCCACAGCTCGAGAACTTCCAATGCCCCTGTGACGGTCCATTCCAGTGTGGGGATGCCGCTCGATGTCGATACGGTGGCGACGGGCTCATCGGTCTCGATGAGCACGTAGGTGGGCATCAGGTAGCCGCCGTCGGTGCTGTCCGTGATCGCGTACACTCCCTGCCTGGCCTCCTCGTCGGGCATGACGCTGATCATGTCGTAGGAGTCCTCGGAGGTCAGTGCGACGTATGAGAGGGGGACGGTCAGCACTATGGCGACCGCGACGATGGCCTTGGCGTGCTTGGTGGAGAACTTGCCGGCCCAGCCGAAGTACCTCCTGGAGATGCTGACCATCTTCCCGTATCCGCCTCTGCGCATCTTGCTCTGTCCGGTGTAGTCCTCGATCTTCCTGGGCCAGAATATCCTGTCCCCGACGATGGCTATGACCGCGGGTATGAGCGTGAGCGCCGCGAGCATCGCGACGACGATGCCGAGCGCGAGGATGATCGCCATGGAGGAGACGAGCGAGTAGGTGCACAGGGACATCACGGCGAAGCCGATGATGACCGCGAGACCGGACGTGAAGACGGACTCGCCGGCCCACATGATGGCCTCGGTGAGGGCGTCCTCCTTCGACTTGCCGCCGTAGTTGCGCTCCTCTCTGTACCTTGCGATGATGAAGATGGAGTAGTCGCATCCCGCTCCGAGCATGGAGACCAGGACGATCGTTCCGGTGATGTAGAAGATGTCGAAGACCTGCCCGAGGGCGTACATCAGCGCGAGCACGATGCCGTACGCGGTACCGACCACGAGGGGCGGGACGACCGCGGTGACGAGGGTCGCGAAGAACAGGCCCAGCAGTATGAGGATGAGCAGGATTGAGAGCACGTGGATGATGCTCGTGTCAGAGTTGGCGCTCTGGAGGGTGTCGTACGTGATGGCGGTGTTGCCGGTGACGTACGTCGTCATGGAGACGCCGGAGGCGCTGACCGCGCTGGAGACGGCGTCCCTGAGGTTGCCGATCTCGTCCATTGCGGTGAGGTCGCCGAAGTCGATGGTGACGAGCATGATTCCGCTCGCCGAATCGTCATGAGAATAGGCGCCCATGTAGCTGTACGTGACGGCGCCTTGGCCGAATTTCGCATCAAGAGCGCTGGTGAGCACCCCGGAGTCCAGGAGAGCGGACTCGATGGAGGTCTTCTGGCTGTCGCTCTCGTACGGGATCGCGACGACCGTGTCCACGGACAGCGAGCTGTCGAAGTATGTGTCGACCAGCGCCTGGCCGTCCGAGGACTCGGAGTTGAAGCCGCCCATCGACGTCATGTCGTAGTTCAGGACGTCGTTCGACTGGATCGCGAAGGGTACCGCGATCAGCAGAGCGACGATCCAGATTGCGATGATCGTCTTGGGGTGCTTCTGAACATGTTGAGCGTATTTCTCGAACATCAGTTCACCTTGAACATGCTCAACTTTCATGCTGTATATAAAATTATTGAACATGCTCAAAAAACTCTACGAAAGGTTCAGACGGACGGCGGAGCGCACCCCTTAATTACGCCGCGCGCATGCGAGAGGACATGAAGAAAGAGATGAGCTCCTTCGACGTCCGCTCCATAGTCACGGAGCTGGCCCCCCTCGAGGGCGCCCACATGGACAAGATCCACCACTGGGGCGCCGGGAACGTGCTCTTCAGGCTCAACGTCCAGGGCCAGGGGAAGAAGGAGCTGCTCTTCCAGGACAGGAAGTGGCTGTACTGCCCCTCCGGAAAGCCGGAGACGCCCACCATGCCCACGGCGTTCGCGTCCTTCCTCAGGAAGTACATCGACAACGCCCGCATAGGGAAGGCCAGGCAGGTCGGGTTCGACAGGATCGTGGAGATCCCCCTGACCAAGTCCGACGGGGACTACTCGCTGATCATCGAGATGTTCGGCGGGGGGAACGTGCTCCTCGTGAAGGACGGCACCATCCTGAACTGCCTCATCCAGAAGACCTTCAGGGACAGGAAGACCCGTCCCGGGGAGCCCTACGTGATGCCGAAGTCCCGCTTCGACCCCACGCTATCGACGGAGGCCGACTTCCTGGCGTCGTTCAGGGCGTCGGACGCCGACGCCGTGAGGACGCTCGCCACGTCCGTGAACCTCGGGGGCCAGTACGCCGAGGAGGTCTGCAAGCGTGCAGGGGTGGAGAAGTCCACGCCCGCCGCCCAGGTGGACGACGCGACTGTCGCGAGGATGTACGAGGCGATGGAATCCATCGTCCAGCGCGTACTGGCCGACCCGGAGCCCACCGCGTACCTGAAGGACGGGAAGATCGAGGACTTCGCGCCCGTCCTGCTGGAGTCCCGCTCGGACCTGGAGGCGAAGGGCTTCGCGACCATGTCCGAGGTCGTGGAGGAGTACCTCCGCGAGACCGGGGAGGCCATCGAGGACGCGTACGTCGATCCAGCCGTGGAGAAGCTCATGAAGAGGATCTCCAAGCAGGAGGAGACCCTCCTGGACTACAGGCTGCAGGAGGAGGAGTACCGGAAGAAGGCCGAGGCGCTGTACGCCGACTACCAGAAGGCCTCCGAGCTCATCTCCGTCCTCGACGAGCAGTCGAAGAAGATCACATGGGAGAAGCTGAAGGAGGGCGCCGCGAAGATCCCGTTCGTGGAGTCGATCGACCCCTCCAAGCACCTGGTCACCGCCACGTTCTCCGACGAGTCCATGACCCTGGACTGGACCAAGGGCGTCGACGCCAACGCGTCCGACCTCTACCAGAAGGGCAAGGACATCGGGGAGAAGGCCAAGCGCGCCGACGAGGCGCTGCAGGTGTCCAAGGACGAGCTCGCGAAACTCCAGAAGGGCATCGACAGGGAGAAGGCGCTGGCCGCCGAGCGCGCCCAGCCCACCAAGCAGTTCTGGTTCGAGAGGTACAAGTGGTTCGTCACCACCGGCGGGCGCCTGGTCATGGCCGGGAGGGACGCCCACAGCAACGACAACATCGTCAAGAAGCACCTGAAGGACGGGGACCTCTACGCCCACGCCGACGTGCACGGCGCTCCGTCCGTGGTGGTCAAGGACGGCGCCAAGGCCTCGGACGAGGAGCTGCGCCAGGCATGCCTGTTCGCGCTGGCCCAGTCCAAGGCGTGGATCGCCGCGCTGTCCGAGGGGGGCGCGTTCTGGGTGTACCCGGACCAGGTGAGCAAGACCCCCAACCCCGGCGAGTTCGTGCCGAGGGGGGCGTTCATCGTCCGCGGTAAGAGGAACTACGAGTACCACCTGCCAATGGAGCTGGCGATCGGCGAGATCTACCACGAGGGGTCCAGGAAGGTCATGTGCGGCCCGGTGGACTGCTTCAGGGACTGCGAGAAGTATCTGGTGGTCCGCCCCGGGAAGCCCAAATCGGGCAGGAAGGCCAACGAGATCGCCAAGAGGTTCGACGTCCCGGAGGAGGAGATCTCCAGGATCGTGCCCCCGGGGGACCTGGAAGTCATCCGCGAAGTCTGGCCGAAGCCCGAGACCGACGACTGAGCCCTCGGTTTCAATCCATACTGATTTATACCGCCGAGACTGGTGTTTGAGCACGGTCAAAGTACCGGAGGTACAACAATGGCAGACAGCAAAGCCAATCTCCTCGGAATCATCGGCCTCGTCGGCGCGGTCCTGATGATCGTCGGAGTCTTCCTCGCATGGATGGAGGCGAGCTTCGATATCGTCATCTACTCGACCAGCCAGAGCTACACCGGGTGGCAGATCTACACCGAGGGCATGGAGGGCAGCTACAACTACGCGTCCCTCGTCGCCCTCATCGCGGGAATCGTCGCCCTCATCACGACGATCATCCCGATCGTCCTGAAGAACGCCACCGCCAACAGGGCCCTGGGCATCGTCACGCTCATCCTCGCCGTGGTCGCGATCGTCCTCATGGTCCTCTTCTACGGGGACATGGACGCCCTCGTCGTCGAGGGGCACACCGTCGCCTCGACCACCGCCGGAATAGGATTCTGGCTGTCCATGGTCGGAGGCATCGTCCTCGCCGTCGGCGGCATCGTGGACATCGTCAAGAAGTACAACACCGCGGGCGACGCCTGAACAACCCCTTACGGCCCTCCGGGGCCGGTTCTTCCACCCGTCCGCGCGCGGCGGCGACCGCCACGGACGGGACACTGTTTCTGAAAAATCGACGGAGCGTGCGCTCGTCGGGATGGTACCGGGCCTCGGCCTGTGGCCGGAGGCAAAGATGGTGCCCGCGCCGGGATTCGAACCCGGGTCAAGAGATCCGCAATCTCACA
>JAUNXZ010000009.1 GCA_030539515.1 Thermoplasmata archaeon | reverse complement strand
CACCGGCGGCAGGGTCATCGTGTCCTTCTGCAGGGTCGGCGGGGTCCAGTGCGACCTCACCCCCGAGCAGGTCTCCAAGATCATCTCCGTCTGCGACGAGATCGAGGACGAGATCCGCAAGACCGGGCTGATCTTCATCAACGACACATCGGTGAAGAACAGGCTCAGGGGCGTCGGCTACATCTCCAAGGAGGACGCTGCCGAGCTGTGCGCCGTCGGGCCCACCGCCCGCGGCTCCGGGATCGACAACGACGTCCGCTCCTACACGCAGTCCTACAGGGACCTGGGCTTCGAGCCCATCCTCTACGACGAGGGCGACTGCCTGGCCAGATGCCGCGTGCGCATAGACGAGCTCATGCAGTCCCTGGACATCATCCGCAACGGTCTCAGGAACCTGCCCGGCGGCGAGTGGCGCGTCCCCGTCAAGGGCAACCCGCCCGCGGGCGAGTACGCCTTCAGGGTCGAGCAGCCCCGCGGCGAGGCGTTCTACTACGTCAAGGGCAACGGGACCAAGAACCTGGACAGGGCGAGGGTCAGAACGCCGACGAACATCAACATCCCCGCCATGGTGAGGATGCTCCAGGGATGCAGCCTCCAGGACGTGTCGATGATTGTCATCACCATCGACCCCTGCATCAGCTGCACGGAGAGGTGATATCATGGGCATAATGAAGATGGGAGGCAAGCTCTGGAGCAACCTGTTCCACAAGCCCGCCACGCTCGGATACCCCGTGGTCCCCCGCGAGTACCCCGACGCCAGCCGCGGCCACCTGGAGTTCGACCCCTCGGACTGCATCCTGTGCAACATCTGCGGTAAGAAGTGCCCCGCCGACGCGATCCGCGCCGACAAGGCCGCCAGGACCCTCAGCATCCAGAGGATGCAGTGCATCCAGTGCTCCTACTGCGCGGACTCGTGCCCCAAGCACTGCCTGAGCATGACGCCCGGGTACACGGAGCCGGACCCCGCGAAGGTCACGGACACCTACACCGTCCCCGAGAAGGAGAAGCCCGCCCCCAAGGAGGGGGCGGAGGCTTCCCAGTAAACGCGGGGGATCCCCCCGCATTCCCGCCCGCATAGCGGGCGGGTTCTCCCCATTCCCCTTCAACGCTTCTATCATTCTCGTTTAGGCCTTCCTAAACATTAAATATGATTTAGGCATGCCTAATGATACATGTCAGACATAGCAGTTGTCTACTGGAGTGGAACTGGGAACACCGAGGCCATGGCCAACCTCGTGGCCGAGGGTGTCAAGAGCGCCGGAAAGAGCGTCGACGTCATCAGCGCCGACAACTTCTCCGCTGGCGACCTCGGCAACTACGCCGCCGTCGCGTTCGGATGCCCCTCCATGGGAGACGAGATCCTGGAGGAGGAGGTCTTCGAGCCCATGTTCTCCGCCGTCGAGGGAGCCCTCAACGGGAAGAAGATCGCCCTGTTCGGATCCTACGGATGGGGAGACGGCCAGTGGATGAGGGACTGGGTCGACAGGTGCAACGCCGCCGGCGCCAACATCGTGGGCGACGTCATCGCCAACGAGTACCCCGGGGACGCGGAGTCCAACGACTGCAAGAACCTGGGCTCCAAGCTCGCCGCATGACGCTTGACATACGCAGGCTCGCGGAGAGGAGGCGGGGCGTCACGGACGACCCCGTCCTCCGCGACCTGAACATCGAGTACGACGAGGAGGTCGATATCAGAAACATGGTCTGAGCCGATTTCACTCAAGTCACTCAGCCCGGCCGGAAGCCCGAGACATAGTATCCCCGGCCGGGTGCCTACCTTCTCAAACCCGAACTCAGCGAACCAATCTTCCGTAAAGCTCCGGACGCCTCTTGTCCAGGAAGTACACGTCCCTCATGGACTCGTAGCCCTCGGCGCGGATCCTGTCCATCTGCGACGGGTCCAGGTCCACGGTGACCTCGCACTCCCCCTCCGCCGATGCCATCTTGGAGCCGCGCACGTCGTAGACCGCCGCTCCTCCCCCGAGGACGGTGCCGCGCCCGTTGTCGCCCCATGCGTTGCATGCGGCGACGAACACCGTGTTGTCGTACGCCCTGGCGGGAAGAACGCGGTCCCACGAGGACTGGCGCCTCTCCCCCGTCAGGCCGGACGCGAAGGGCATCAGGACGATGTCCGCGCCGTCCAGCGCGTAGGTGCCGGTTATCTCCGGGAAGTGGGCCTCCCAGCAAATCTGGATCGCGACGTTCGCCTTGCCGAGTTTGAAAACGGGGAGCGAGTCCCCCGGGACCATGGCGTCCGCCTCCCTCTCGCCGAGGTGCGTCTTCCGGTAGGTCCCCACGATGCGGCCGCCCTCGATGAGCGCCTGAGCGATGCGCCCTCCCCCGTCAACATAGCCGCAGCACACCGAGATGCCGAGCTCGGAGGACGCGTCCACGATGGGGCCGAGGACGGACTCGTCGGAAGCGAAGGAGCGGCTGTCCGGCATGGCGTACCCGGTGACGCTCAGCTCCGGGAAGCACACCAGGTCGACATCATCCGAGGCAGCCGAGCGGCAGGAATCCAGGATGCGGGCGGTGTTGCCCCCGAGGTCCCCGACGGTGGAGCGCACGGATACCATGCGCAGGCGCATCGGCTCCATTCAGGCACCCATCCTGTGCGCCGGGTTCCCGACCCACGTCTCGCCCGGCGGAACGTCCTTGGTCACCACGGAGCCCGCGCCGATGATGGCGCCGTCACCTATGGTCACGCCGGGCAGGATTATCGCACCCGCGCCTATCCAGACGTCGTTCCCTATGCGTACCGATCTGGCCACGGTGGCGACCCTCCGCCTGTCCTCCGGGGAGAATGTGTGGTTCGGAGTCACGATGCACACGCGGGGCGCGATCATCGCGTAGTCGCCTATCCAGATGTCCGCCGTGTCCAGGAAGATGCAGTCGTAGTTGATCCTCGGGTGCTTCCCGAGGTGGATGTTGGTGCCGATGTCGCACCTGAACGGGGGATTGATCTCCGCCCCCTCGCCGAGCTCCGCGCCGAGCAGCTCCTCCAGGACCGCCCTGCGCTCGGGGACGGGCGTGGACGGGTCGTTGAACCTGTCGCACAGCGCCCTGGCGCGGGAGAGCGCCTCCAGCAGCTCGCCCAGGTCGGGGTCGTCCTCCGATGTCGGCATGCCTGCGCGGACGCGGTCCATGAAGCTCATGGCCGTGTAATCGCGGGACGCCGTGAATAGGGTTGCGCTCCGGGCCCGGCCCCGCCCAGAGGCGGTGGAAGAAGAAGCCGTGCCCGGAGGCGCCTAAGGTGCGGAGAACATCCGGCGTTTGGAGTGAGAACCATTCGTCTGACACGGGAGCGGCTGTCGACGGCCCCCTCTGAACGGCTCCGGATGAAAAGACGTCTCTGCCTGTTCAAGTAGATACCGATTCCTGGCTCGGGACATGCGTAAGAAGTGAAGTGGTAAGGGAGGGGCGGATGCCCCAGTTTCCGAGCGGGATCACTCCTCGGATTCGGAGGCCTCGCCGGTCTCGATGCGCCTCTTGGCGGCCTCGAGCTCCTCGTCGACCTCGGGGGGCTTGACCTTGAAGAGGACCCCGATGACCACGAGGACCAGGAGGATGGTGCCTCCCGCGAGGAAGGCGAAGTCCACGCTGTTGGAGAACGCCGCGAGGATGCCTCCGACCGTCGCCCAGTCGCTCTGGGAGATGAACTGCGTCAGGTAGTTCAGGACGCCGGTGTCATGGGGGAGGACCGCGAAGGTCTCCTCGGACAGGTGCGAGGCGAGCTCGCTGGAGAGCCTGGCGTTGATGATCATGGCGAAGATCGCCGTTCCCATCGTCGCTCCGATGGACCTCACGAGGTTGACCGACGACGTGGTCATGCCCATCTCGGAGGGCTTGGAGCTGTTCTGGACCGCGGCCATGATGACGGACATCATGCAGCCGAGACCGAGTCCGAGCACGAAGTTGCCCAGGAGGTAGCGCCCCATGTAGGCGTCGCGCACCGCGTTCGGCGTGACGGCCATCGTCGCGTCGACGACCATGCCGGACAGGTACCACAGCCCGAGGAAGCACATGATGGGGCCGAAGATCAGCCACACCCTGTAGCCGGTCCTGTTCAGCAGGAACCCGCTGGAGATGGACGTTATCATCATGCCCACCACGAGGGACAGGGACCACTCGCCGGCCTCGAGCGTGGTGAGCCCGATGACGGAGATGGCGAACATGCTGGCGTACATCATGGCGCCCATCATGCCTATCCCGAAGATGAACATGAAGATCGCACCCATGACGACGGTCCTGTTCCTGATCAGGTGAGGGGCGAGGATGGGGTTGAGGGCCCTCCTCTCGACGTAGACGAACAGCACCATGAGGACGACGGCGATGGCGACCATCGCGCCGGACGTGGCGCTGACCCACTCGAACTCGGACCCGCCGAACTCGATGAGGAGCAGGATATCGAGCAGGAACAGGGACAGGAGCGAGATCCCCCTGACGTCGATGGTGACCTCCCCGTCGCTGGCGGGCGCGGGGAACTTCTTGATCGTCAGGAAGACGGCCACGATGGCGATGGGCACGTTGATGTAGAAGCACCAGTGCCACGAGATGTACTCGGCGATGTACCCGCCGAGGAGGGGTCCGACACCGCTCCCGACTCCGAAGATGGCTCCGAGCAGACCCTGCATCCTGGGCCTGTCGCGGGGCGAGTAGAGGTCGGCGACCGCGGCGGTCGCGACGGGGATCAGGATACCTCCGCCGAGACCCTGGACGGCGCGGCAGACGAGGAACATCTCCATGTTGGTGGAGAGTCCCGCCACGACGGATCCCGCCATGAAGAGGGCGAGTCCGATGAGGAAGAGGGGCTTCCTCCCGTAGATGTCCGAAAGCTTCCCCGCGATGGGGATCATGATGGTCTCGCACAGCATGTAAGCCGTGGCCATCCACGAGTAGAGCCCGAGGCCGTTGAGGTCCTGGGCGATGACCGTCCCGATGGTGCCGACGATGGTTCCGTCGAAGCAGGCGGCCAGCATCGCGAGGCAGAGGCCCAGCATGATGGTCGTGCGCACCCTCGGGTCGATGTTCTTATAGGTAATCTGTTCGACCGCCATACACACCATAACCCTGTTTAGGTTTCAGAGTGTCGCATATGGACCGTGTATAAGTAGGTTGTCAACCCAACAAATCGCGCGGAGCGATTGCCTCGAAAGGACCACTTTCCCCATGAGGGAGCCAGTCCGTATTTATTGAGGGTTGGAAAAAGAGGAAAACGCAGGGAATCCGCGAAGTTTAGCTATCAACCAATCAAGGTTGATTCATTCCTGGGGCTGGCAGTCCTTGATGGTCCACTTCCGGATGGCCCAGGCCTCCTTGTCGTTGCTCTGGGCGATGACTCCGTCCATGTTGTCGGACATCTTGCGGAGGATGCGCACGAGCTCGTCGTTCTCCTCGGGGGTGATGTTCGCCATGATGGACTGGCGGATGATCTCGAACATCATGTCCGACATCAGCATCACGTCGCGGCCCTGGTCGGTGAGCTTGAGGCTGTGGGCCTTTCCCTGGCCCTCGTTCACGATGTAGCCCATGTCCATGAGCTCGCGGACGCCGATGGAGATGTACGACTTGTCGAACGGGATCAAGTCGCCCAGGTCCTTCTGGGAGATCCCGTCGGAGCTGCCGATGCCGTTGATGAGCATCAGGTGGTACGACTTGAGGCGGGAGTCCTTCAGGTACTTGGCGGCTATGATGCGGCTGACCGCGTTCACCCTCCTGGGGAACACCATCATCAGGTCGATCAGCTCGTTCTTGTCGTGGGTCACGTTCTCACCGGATTGGAATGGGGATAAACATCGGATGACTTGAATCCCACCACCCCGGAGAGGGGGTGGGGGCGCCCGGCAGGGTGTATGGTGCGACGGATCCGGGCTCCCCCGTGTGGGGAATGAGGGGGAGACTCCCCCTCGGTTTTGTCGGATCACTCGGCCTGGTCCTTGCCCTCCACGGCCTTCTTGGCCGCCTCGAACTCCTCGTCCTCCTCCGGCTTCTGGACCTTGAAGGCGATGCCGACGACCACGAGGCACAGCAGGATTATGCCGCCCACGAGGAACGTGAAGTTCACGCTGTTCCCGAACGCGGTGATGACGCTGCCGTACTGGTCCGCGGTGAACATGGATATGTAGTTCAGCACCCCCGTGTCGTGCGGGTACGCCGCGTAGACGTCCGGGGCGAGGCTCAGCAGCTCGCCGGAGAGCTTGGCGTTGATGACCATCGCGAAGATCGCGGTTCCCATGGTGGACCCGATGGACCTCATGAGGTTGACCGCGGACGTGGTCATGCCCATCTCGGACGGCTTGGCGCTGTTCTGGATGGCGGACATCACCACGGACATCATGCATCCCAGACCGAGTCCGAGGATGAACATCCCTCCGAGGTACTGCCACATGTACGTGTCCACGACGGTTCCCGAAAGGACCATCGAGGGGTTGACGGCGGTGCCGGACATCACGAACAGCCCGGCGAAGCACAGCACCGGCCCGACTATCAGCCAGGGCTTGTACCCGGTCCTGTTGACCAGGGCGCCGCTGGAGATCGACGTGATCATCATCCCGGCGATCATCGCCAGGGACCACTCGCCGGCCTCGAGCACGGACAGGCCCATGACGTAGATCGAGAACATGCTGGCGTACATCATGGCGCCCATCATGCCTATTCCGAAGACGAACATGAAGATGGCACCCATGATGACCGTCTTGTTCCTGATCAGGTGGGGCGCGAGCATGGGGTTCTCCGCCCTGCGCTCGATCATGACGAACAGGACCACGAGGGCCAGGGCGATGGCGATCATGGCGAAGGACGTGAGGCTGACCCACTCGAACTCGGAGCCTCCGAACTCGATGAGCAGGAGCACGTCCAGCAGGAGCACGGACAGGGTGACGAGACCCTTGACGTCGATCTTGGACCTCCCCTCGGATATGGGGGTCGGGAACTTCTTGATGGTGAGGATCCCCGCCGCGATGGCTATGGGTATGTTGATGTAGAAGCACCAGTGCCAGCTGGCGAACTCGGTTATGTAGCCTCCGAGGAGGGGCCCGATACCGCTGCCCACTCCGAATATGGCTCCGAGAAGGCCCTGCATCCTGGCCCTGTCGCTGGGCGAGTACAGGTCGGCGACCGCGGCGGTCGCCACGGGGATCAGGATACCGCCGCCCAGTCCCTGGAACGCGCGGCAGGCGATGAACATCTCCATGCTCGTCGACATCCCCGCGCAGAGGGATCCGACGGTGAAGAGCCCGAGACCGAGGAGGAAGAGGGGCTTCCTCCCGTAGATGTCGGAGAGCTTCCCCGCGATGGGGATCATGATGGTCTCGCACAGCATGTACGCCGTGGTCATCCACGCGTACAGCTCGAGACCGTTGAGGTCCGCGGCCAGGACGGATCCGATGGTACCGACGATGGTGCCGTCGAAGCAGGCCGCCAGCATCGCCAGGCACAGCCCCAGCATGATCATGTTGCGGGTGCGCGGGTCGATGTTCTTGTATGTGATTTGCTCGACTGCTATTACAGTCCCTCCATTTGGTTTTGCAATCAACCTCACTAGCACCCGTATATTAATCTTTCAGTCAACTGAATTTTTGGATTACCATCCAATTTTTGGGTTAACCTTTTATATAAAAATAGTCTGCCGCGGCAAAAATCCGACCTTGGGATGCTTCGGGAAGTCCGAATTATTTTGTTGAGTTATAAACTATCTAGAATGGAACCCCGAAGCCCGATTCAACACTATATCGCGCACGCGTGGGCGAATAAACTATATGAACGAGCTAGGGAATGGGCGGCGCATCAGGTGTAATCTCATGCAGCTATACCATGACAAGGATGCGGACCTCAAGGTCCTCGACGGAAAGAAGGTCGCCGTTCTCGGATACGGCGCCCAGGGAAGGGCCCAGGCCCTGTGCTTCCACGACTCCGGCATCGATGTGACCATCGGAGCCAGGAAAGACGGAAAGTCCTGGGAGAAGGCGAAGGAGGACGGTCTCAAGGTCCAGGAGTTCGCCGACGCCGTCAAGGGAGCCGATGTCGTCATGATCCTGCTCCCCGATGAGATCCAGCCCGAGATCTACGCCAGGGACGTCGCCCCCAACCTCAAGGAGGGCGCCGCTCTCGAGTTCGCCCACGGGTTCAACATCACCTACAAGCTCATCCAGCCCCCGCAGAACGTGGACGTCATCATGATGGCCCCCAAGTCCCCCGGCGACAAGGAGAGGGACGAGTTCGTCTCCGGATTCGGAGTCCCCGCCCTCATCTGCGTCTACCAGGACTACACCGGCAACGCCAAGAAGGTCGCCCTCGCCCTCGCCAAGGGACTCGGATCCACCAGGGCCGGAGTCTTCGAGACCACCTTCGACAACGAGACCTACACCGACCTCTTCGGCGAGCAGGCCGTCCTCTGCGGCGGAATGACCGCCATGATCAAGGCCGGGTTCGAGACCCTGACCAAGGCCGGCTACCCCCCTGAGATGGCCTACTTCGAGGTCCTCCACGAGACCAAGCTGATCGACGACCTGATCTACGCCGGCGGCTTCGAGCTCATGTGGCACGTCGTCTCCAACACCGCCGAGTTCGGCGGACTGACCAGGAGGGACAGGGTCATCACCCCCGAGTCCAAGACCGGCATGCAGTCCATCCTCGACGACATCCACAGCGGCAAGTTCAAGGACGAGTGGAGGGCGGACTACGACAACGGCCTGAAGGGACTCCGCGAGATGGAGGACGCCGAGAAGGCCCTCCAGCTCGAGGCCACCGGAAAGGAGATCCGCAGGCTCTTCGAGAGGAAGAACTGAAACTCATTGCCGGGTGGCGTTCATGAGCGGTCTCACCGTCAGGACGAGGTCCGGGAGCTTCCGCGCGGAGCTCGACGGCTCGGACATCTCGAACGCCATCTGGCTCTCCCTTCCCCTCGAGCTGCAGACCAACATGCTCGGGGGGATGGTCTACTGCGAGTGCCCCCTCAGCGCCGTCATGCCCAAGGAGGGCAGGACGACCCAGCTGGAGAAGGGGGACATCGCCTACTGGCCCGGCCCGGGCGCACTGTGCTTCTTCTGCGGGCCGACGCCCCTCAGCGGCGAGGACGGGAGACCGGTCGCGCCGTTCCCCGTGATAAGGATCGGGAAGTTCACCGAGGACTGCACCGAGATGGAGAACGCCGGCGACCGCCAGCGGATCGTCCTCGAGCCGCCTTACTGATTCCCGGGATTGTTCCTCAGGTACTCCGTGCCCCAGACGCGCATCGCGTCGATCACTGGGCGGAGGGTCTCGCCCAGCTCGCTCAGGCGATACGTCACCACGCGGCTGTTCTCGCCCTCCTCGCGCACGATTATCCCGTCCGCCTCCATCGAGCGGAGGGACTCGGACATCATCTTGGAGCTTATCCCCGGGATCGTGGCCATTATCTCGGAATATCTGCTCGGACCGACCAGCAGGTTCCTCAGGATGAGCACCTTCCACTTGCTGTCGAGGAGCCCGAGGGTGGTCGCCACCGGGCAGACGGGCATTCCGGAGTTCTGAGAGGCCATCGTATCAACCGCTCCAGATATGGCGACGGTCCTAAATTGAGTTGGTGAGGAAAAGGTTACAAACGGTCTAAATAACGCCCAGCGCTGACTCGTCCCGGCATCATGCCGACGGCATCATCGCCGTCAGGATGTGGGAACATGGACTACATGGACATATCGAGGATGAGGCACACGGTCCGGAGATTCGGGCCGGAGCCCGTCCCGGAGGAGGACATCTCCAAGATCCTGGAGGCCGGCAGGTGGGCACCGACCGCGGTGAACGCCCAGCCCCAGCGCATCGTCGTCATCGACACGCCGGAGGAGCTGGCGAAGGTCAGGGAGTTCTGCACCTTCGGGTACGACCCGAAGTACGCGGAGCTGTCGCCCGAGGCGGCCGACAGGGAGAACGGGCGCAACGTCTACTACTACGGCGCCCCGCTGGTGCTCCTGGTGTGCTACGACGAGGACGCGTGCTGGCGCCACCCGGAAACCGGACGCTCCAGCGGCGAGACCGACGCGACCATCGTCGCGGTGAACATGATGATGGAGGCCGTCAGCCTCGGGCTCGGGACCGCGTGGATCAGCTACTTCGACCCGGATAAGGCGAGGAGGCTGCTGGACCTCCCGGATTCCTGGAGGACCGTCTGCATGCTGTACGTCGGCAAGCCGGCGGAGGGCTGGAAGCCCAACGCGCACCTGTCCGGGGCGAGGAAGCCGATAGAGGAGACCTGCTTCCGCAACGGGCGCAGGGCCTGAGGCCGTATCTTCAGCCGTCCGGGTACAGGTCGTCCATCGAGACCAGGGTCACGCCCTCCATCTCCGCGACCCTGACGAGCTTCTCGTCGAACCCCGCGGCCGAGAACAGCGCGTAACGCCTTCCTTCGCACTCCACCAGCATCGAGCGCTCCTTCAGCGTGTTCAGTTCCGAGAGCCCGACATCCGAATTGGTGTACTTGCACTCGGCGAACAGCAGGATATCATCCTCCGCCTCGGTGTCCGCACCGACGATGTCGATCTCGGCGGTCTCCCTCCTCACGGGATCCGGCCCCCACCAGTTCCCGGCCTCGGTGCATCCCAGGTTCTTCAGACAGTACGTCCTGCAGACGTCCTCGAAAATCCTCCCGAGATAGCTGTCCAGCTCCCCGCGTATCCTCCTCACGGCCGCGGCCCTGGACTCGTCGGTGTTCCTGACCGTGTGACCGGCCAGGATCGCATAGTGGAACCTGAGGTAGTTGTCGTTCAGAACGTAGCCGGTCCTCTTGGTCGAATCGCCCCTGTACGGGGTGTTCCTCCTGACGAAGCCCAGCTTGACCAGGTCCGCGATGCGCTTGGACGTCAATGCGGTCGACTCCTTCGTCGCATCCGATATGTCGCTGATCCTCGTCTTACCGCGGGCGATCGCGTTGATCACCGCGATGTATGCCTCGGGGCTGCGCATCTCCTCCCTCATGAGGAAATCGACCTCGTCCTGGAACGGACCAGATCTTCTGAGGAACAGGTCCGCGATGTTGGTATCCAGACCTTTGGACGCGTTGAACTTCTGCAGGTATGCGGGCACCCCGCCGACCATCCCGTATATCGCGAGCGCCTCATCCCTGGTGAAACCGACCAGCATCTCGCGCGCATCGAGGTAGTCCAGAGGCTCCAGGGGAATCTCCCCGCTGCGCCTTCCGTAGAGAGCGCTCTTCTTGCTGAGGACGCCGTCTATCATCGCGCCGACGGACGAGCCGCACAGAACGATCATGATGTTCAGCTTCTCGAAGCGCTTCTTGATCGCTATCTGCAGATTGCTGACAGTCCCGGGAATCGAGTTGACGAGGTATGGGAACTCGTCTATGATCAGGAGCAGCCTGCCGTCGGTCCCGTCCTCGGCCATCAGGGCCACCGACTCCAGCACCTGTCCGATTGTCTCGCGGCCTGCGATATACTTTGTTGGGATCTCCTCCAGGAAGGCGGAGATGTTGTTCCCCGGAGTGTCGTTCCTTCCGGTGAAGAACACGCAGCGCTTGCCCTCGGAGAACCTCTCCAGGAGCTCCGTCTTGCCGACGCGCCTCCTCCCGTAGACCACCATCAGGTCGTATCCGGTCGATCTGTACACGCGCTCGAGCTCCTCCATCTCCTCCTTCCTTCCAACGAACATGGGAGGTACATGGTCCGATGCGTATATAATTACTTCCAAATTATTTAGTAAATTTTTTGTTAGTAATTTTTCATTGAGTAAATCTCGGACAGTCAACGACCTCAGGATGCCCCCGAGTACAGGTCGTCGAGGGTGACGAGGGTCACGCCCTCCGTCTCCGCACGCTCCCTGAGCCCGTCCTCGAACCCCGATGCGGAGAACAGCGCGTAGCGCCTTCCGGAACAGCTCACGAGCTCCGAGCGGCGCACGAGCGTCTCCAGATCGTCGGCCCCCATCGGACGGGTGCGGTACTTGCACTCGGCGAAGAGCAGCGGACCCGAACCGTCGGGCATCCCGCTGCCGACGATGTCGATCTCCTCGGTGGTCTTCGTTTCCGGGTCTGTTCCCCACCACGTGCCGACCTTGAGGCATCCGAGCCTCGTCCTGCAGTACCTCCTGCAGACGTCCTCGAAGGTCCTTCCCAGGTACGTGCGGATGCCCCCGTCGATGTAGCGCAGGAACGCCTCCACCTCCCCGTCCGTGTACGGCACGTCGGTGTCGGCTATGAACGCGTAGTGGAACCTCAGCAGGTTGTCCCCCAGGATGTAGCGGGTCTTCTTCCCCGGCTTCTCGCCGAACGGCGTGACCTTCTCCACCAGCCCCAGGAAGATGAGCTCGGACAGCTTGATCGAAGCCGTGGACGACTCCACGTCCGCGTACGCCGCTATGTCCGACAGCCTGCCCCTGCCGTTGGCCAAAGCGGAGAGGATGTCCGAGTAGGCGGTCGGATCCCTCATCTCCATCTGCAGAAGCATCGACGGCTCCTGCCTCATGTATCCCTGGGGCCTCAGGAACAGGTCCGCGACGTTCCCGTCGAGCGATTTCGAGGGATCGAACATGCTGAGGTACTGCGGGATCCCCCCGACCATGGAGTAGATGCGGAACTTCTCGTCGTTCCCGAAGCCGTCCAGGAGGAGCGCGGACTGCGCGTAGTCCATCGGCTCCACCTTCATCTGGGAGGTCCTCCTCCCGAAGAGCGGACTCTTGGCGCTCAGGACCCCGTTCAGCATCGCGGCCATAGACGAGCCGCAGAGGACTATCATCACGTCCTTCTCGCAGAGCTCGTCCTCGATGCAGACCTGGAGCCTGCTGGGTACGGACCCGTCGGCATTGACCAAATAGGGGAACTCGTCGATGACGAGCACGGTCCTCCCGACGTCGGCCATCCTCCCGACGGCACCGAGCAGGTCCTCGAACTCAGGGTTGATGGTCACAGGGCGGTTCTCCGCCGGTATCGCCGCGAGGAAGCGGGACATGTTGGTCTTCATGTTGCGCTGGACGGCGGTGAAGAACACGCAGCGCTTGCCCTTGGCGAACTCCCTGAGCAGCGCGGTCTTCCCCACCCTGCGGCGGCCGTAGACCACCATCGTGCGGTACCCGTGCTCGGCGTACTCGTCCTCCAGCGCCTTCAGCTCGCTCTGCCTTCCCACGAACATTCGGTTCCCTCCGCAGGATACATGCGCTTTCAGAGATAAACTATTTTCCA
Organism: Thermoplasmata archaeon; assembly: GCA_030539515.1. GTDB lineage: Archaea > Thermoplasmatota > Thermoplasmata > Methanomassiliicoccales > Methanomethylophilaceae > Methanoprimaticola. Next base: position 13,691 of record JAUNXZ010000009.1, on the reverse strand, counting down.
TTATAGTATAATTGAAAAAAGTATTTCTGAAAATAGTTTTCAGCCGGACACCCAGAGGGAATCCCCTCCGGGACCGGCTTTCAGTTCCCGACCAGCTCCGTTCCGGAGAACGACATCGTCGGCACGCGGATGACCCCCGTCATAACGGGATCGGAACCGATCATCTCGACGGCCTTCAGGGCCTCGATCATGTTGCCCATGAGGAGCGAGTTGTCGACCACGCCGACGACCTCGCCGTTCCTCACGACGTAGCCGCACCTGACGTTGAGCCCGAACCTTCCGGACAGCTCGTCCGCCTCCGGGTTCGCGAACCTCTCCACCAGGATCCCGCGGTCGGTCTGCTCGATGATCTGCTCGCGCGAGTACCTTCCGGGCTTCACGGACAGGTTCAGCGGCTTGACGGTGGGCGTCCTCTCGTACGCTCCCATGGCCTCCTCGCTGGACCTCCTCATCCCGTTCCCGGTGCTCTCGCCGCAGAACGTGTCCCTCAGGAAGTCCTTCAGCACCCCGTCCTCGATGACCGGGCGCCTCTCGGTGGGCGTCCCCTCGTCGTCGAAGGCGCACGCCAGCGGGGAAGCGACCGTCGGGTCGTCGACCATGGTGACCTCCTTGGATGCCACCTCGGTCCCCACGGAGTCCTTCCACAGGCTGGTGCCGTACTTCACGCTCTGGCCGTTGATGGACGCGCCCACGGAGGTGAGCAGCATCTCGCCCAGCTGGCCGGGCGGGAGGATCATGGACATCGCCTCGTGTCCCTCGAATCCCTTCGCGGACGCCGAGTCCCTGGCCTGCCTTGCGAGGGACGCGCCGATGTCCTCCACGGGGACGTCGAGATGGGTCCCGTGGAACTTCTCCGCGCCCTCGCCGGGGTGGTCGCCCCTGAACATCGAGGTGAAGTGCCCGTAGACGAGGGTGCTCCTGTGCCCCACGTCCACGCCGTTGGAGTTCATGACGCGGCTCACGTTGGTGGAGACGCGGATCTGCGCCCTGGGGATGTCCACTCCGCAGGAGTCGATGAGCCTGCGGGCGATGTCCCTGAGCTGCTCGGGGGTGACGTCCTCCACGCGCCTGTCCCACACGTCGGGCGCTGCGATCTTGGCCTGTCCGGGCTGCGCGTACGTCTGCGTCTCCTTCCCCTGGGGCGAGTACCTCAGCACGGTCTCGGCCATCCTGACGCACTCCGGGACGGACATGTCCCCCGAAAGCACGACGGAGGCCTTGCCCTGGCGGCCGTCGTCCGCTATGCGGACCATCAGTCCGGACTCGCGCTTGGTCTCGATGTTGCTGATGCGGGTGCCGTCGATGTACACCGTGTGGATCACGGCCTCGGACGCGTACGCCTCCGCCTGCGCGTAGCCGTCGGCGGCCCTCAGCGCCTTCTCCACGTTGAATTCCAGGTCGCTCACTGGCCTCCCCCCACGATCATCCTGGCGCGCATGTACGGGCCCCCGGTGGAGACCCGGACCCAGTCCTCTATGCCCTTGCCGCACATCCCGCCGTCGAGGACGACCTCCTTGGAGAGGGCGTCGACCGACGAGAGGATGTCGATGGACTTGCCGGTGAGCGTGAACGACTGCACCGGCTTGACGATCTCCCCGTTCCTGACCAGGTATCCGCGGAGGCACTTGGCCTCGAAGCACCCTCCGACGGGGTCCTCCATGCCGTTGAGCATCTTGTCGCAGAGGATCCCCTCCTTCGTGTCGGCGATGAGCTCGTCCTTGTCCCACTCGCCGGGGCCGAAGAAAGTGTTGGTCATCCTGACCCAGACCCTCTTGCCGCTGTTCTCCGCCCTGCCGTTGCCGGTGGGGGTCGCTCCCAGACGGGAGGCGGTCTCGAGGCTGTGCATATAGCCCTTGTACTCGCCGTGGTCGATGATCGCCACGCGGGAAGCCGGGGTTCCCTCGTCGTCGAACTGTATGGAGCCGTGGGCTCCGGGAACGGTGCCGTCGTCGTACATCGTGACGATGTCGGAGGCGACCCTCCTCCCGACCGCGTCTGTGAGGAACGAGCGCCTCTTGGTGATCTCGTCGCCCTCGGACGCGTGGCCCATGGCCTCATGGGCGAGAAGACCGGAGACCATCGGGTCGGAGATGACGGTCATGGCGCCGGAAGGGGGCCTGTCCGCGGAGAGCGTGACGATGGCCTCGTTCGCCGCGGTCCTGCCTATGGCTTCGAGATCGGCGTCCTTGACGACCTCGAACCCGAGCGTGGAGTCGGGGCCGTCATAGTACTGCTCCATCCTCTGGCCGTCGGCGGCGATGGACATGGCGCGGCAGATGGTGCGGACCTCCTCCCATGTGAGGTCCGATCCGGCGGAGTTCACCAGGGTGTTAGTCTTGATCTCCTCGGAGTACGCCCCGGCCCTGTTGATGATGCGGTCGTCGACGGCCTGCGCCCTGTCGAGGTCGAGGGCGGCGGCGACCTTCTCGTCGATGTCGACGGAATCGGGATGGATGCGGACCTTCGCGCGGTGGTCTCCTCTGGCCACTGACGGCTCGAGCTCCAGCCCCGGGATCCCGTCGCCCTTCGCATTGGCGGCGGCCTCCTCGGCGGCCCTCATGACGGACTCCCTGTCGAAGGACGTCGCCGTCCCGTATCCCCAGCGGCCTCCGGACCAGGCCCTCAGGCAGACCCCTCCGGTGCTCTTCTGGATGAGCTGGCGGAGGTCCCCGTTGACGGTGCTCGCCCCGAGCACCCTGACGGTCTGCGACCTGGCGTCGGCGAACTCCGCGCCCAGGTCTGTCATCCTCTGGACCGCAAGATGGAGCACATCCTGCGCCGCGTCGGACTTCAGCGAGACGGACTCCATCATACCACCGTGAGGGAGTGGTCGAAGGACGTGAGCCTCTCGCACCCGTCCTCGGTGATCAGGATGGTGTCCTCGATCCTTATGCCCCCGACGCCGGGGATGTAGATCCCGGGCTCGGCGGAGACGATGTTGCCCGCCTTGAGCACGTGCTCGGACTTCGGCGAGACGGAGATGTGCTGGTGGACGTCCTGGCCGATGCCGTGGCCGAACGAGTGGATGAACTTGCCCTTGAACTCGGATTCGTCGATGATCTTCCTGGCTGCGAGGTCCGCGGCGTTCGCCTTGGCGCCCGCGCGATACTCCGCGATGCCGGCCTCCTGCGCCCTCAGCACGACCTCGTACGCCCTCTCCATGACCTCCGGGGGCTTCCCGAGGAACACGGTCCTGGTCATGTCCGAGCAGTACCTGTCGTACTTGGTCCCGAAGTCGAAGAGCGCCGCGTCGCCCTGCTTCAGGGCGTAGTCGCAGGGCATGTGGTGGGGCTGCGAGGACCAGGGGCCGAACGCCGCGATGGTGTCGAACGCGTTACCCGTTCCGCCGAGCTCGCGCATCCTGTTGTCCATGCGGGAGGCGACCTCCTTCTCGGTGACGCCCTCGGACAGCATGTCCGGGATCTCCCCGGCGACCTTCGAGGATATGGCGCACGCCTTCCTGGTGGCCTCGATCTCCTTGGCGTCCTTCACCGACACCGTCTCGCCGATCGCCTCGGACGCGTTCACGATCTCGATGCCCTCGGCTGTCTTGCGGACGTACTCCGCGGCGGCGTACGTCACGTTGTTGACGTTGAACCCGACCTTGGAGCACCCCTTCAGGGCGTCCCTGATGAACTGGGCGCGCTCCTTGCCGTCGTGGTACACCAGGATGTTCCCCTTCCCGTCGTGGGCGCCCTCCTCCTCGAGGATGCTCACCACGACGTCCATGGAGCCGTCCCTCCTGACGATGGCGAAGCTCCCCTCGAACGTCCCGGAGGTCTGCTCCGTGAGGTACCAGAACGCGGAGTCCAGGAAGGGCTCCCCGTCGTTCGCGATGACCACAGCGTCCATGTCGCCGGCGTTCTCCATGAGCCTCTCGGCCCTCGACTTCTGCATGCCTAAACCGTATGACGGCGCGGTAGATAGGGATGACGCAAATCTACTTCAGAATAGTTCAGAAAAATTTAGCAAACAGGATTTGCTAACATTTTTTGAATAAATTGGATTATCTCAATTTTTATTGAATTTATTTGATTATCTCAAATATAAATTTAATATTCACAACTATTAAATCTTCAGTGGAATATCACAATACATGGACGGCGCGTTTCTGGGAAGAGAAGAAGAATTGCGTCATATGGAGGAAGTCTACGAAAAGAAGAGCTTCCAATTCATTGCCGTGAAGGGCCGCAGGAGAGTTGGAAAAACAACTCTGATCCAAAAATTCATGGAGAACAAGAAAGGAGTGTATTTCTCGGCAAGGGGGATTTCGACAGAGGACAACATCCGTATGCTTTCCGCCAAACTATTCGGAGATGAACAGGCGACTGAGAATATCGACGTCCTGCTGAAGGGCATATTCGAGATGTCAAAGAATGAAAGGTTCGTACTGGCTATCGACGAATATCCGCGCTTGTGCAGGAAGGATAATGACGTATCCGACGCATTCCAGCAGTACATAGACGAGAACAAGAACTCCTCAAAACTCTACCTGATTCTGAGCGGATCCTCCATGAGCATGGTGGAGCATGAGATCATAGGGGAGAGCAGCCCCCTCTATGGCAGGTATACGGAGCAGATAGATGTCACTCCATTCTCTTACTTCGAGGCAAGGGAGTTTCTACCACACTACACCGAGGACGAAAAGATGAGAATCTTCGATATGGTGGGCGGGATGCCAGGGTATCTCATCAGATTCCAGGAATACGACAACCTTATCGACCCTCTCGTCAAAGAGTTCCTGAGACGCGATGCGTATTTCAGAAACGAGTCGAGAAACATACTGCTCCAAGAGTTCGTGAAGCCGGATTCGTACCATCAGGTGCTGACGGCCATAGCCAACGGATATACAACGTTGGGTGCCATAGCTTCAAAGGCCAGAATGACCCCTTCCCTGGCAGACAGATACGTGGGGCATCTGATCAGTCTCAAATTCATAGAGAGACTCACACCTGTTGACAACCCCAATGGGAAGACGACCCGTTACAGGATATCGGACCCCTATCTCATGTTCTTCCACAGGCATATCCTGCCTACAGCGGGTGACTCAGACGACGAGCGGCTCCGTGCAGAGGCTAACAGGATTCTCGAATCACAGACTTCAGAACTTGGGTACACTTTCGAGACCGTTTCCATGCAATATCTCGGAAAGATCTGGGGAGGGGATGCAGGAACGTGGTGGGGTGATGACAGCCTTACGAAGACGACACGCGAAATCGACGTGGTCATGACGCGCGAAACAGAGAATGGCTTCGAGGAAGGCCTGTTCGTAGAATGCAAATACAAAAACGAGAAAATCGGAATCGATGTCCTCGACCGCCTGATCTACAACTCAGAACTGGTCAGGAGATACCAGAGGAAGTCCTACGCGATATGCTCGAAATCCGGGTTTACCGAGAACCTGGAGAAGAAGGAAGGCGTCCTCCTGCTGACGCTGGAAGACATGGTCGACGGGTGGTCCGGGAAGGACACCCGCCGACCCGGGATCAGATCCCGATCCACTCGTTGCTGACGATCCTCTTCAGGGCCGCGATGGCCGAGAGGGACGCCAGGTACGAGGTCTTGGGGTTGTCCGGCGAGGGGACGTTGTAGGTATGGCAGGTCATCTCCCCGAACTCGCCCTTGATCCTGAGCTCGTGGGAGTTGCTGTGGCTCGCCGGGTCCAGCACGACCTTGACCTTGGTCCTGTCGAACCCGACACCGAGCAGCGCGACCGTCGCGGCCACGTTGATGTTCTTCGGGAAGAACCTGACCGCGTCCCTGGCGGAGCCGGAGAAGATGACGGTGGGCTCCTTGACCTTGTCCACGTCGATGCCGTGGTCGATGATGTACGGGACGCCCTCGAGGCTCTTGGGGCCCTTGGTGGTGATGAGCTCGACCTCATCCAGCCTCCCGACGGCGGACGACCTGAGCCCGTCGGTGCCGCAGATGGCCCCGGAGGGGATGAAGATCTTCGCCTCGGCCTGGCGGGCCTTGTCCCTGACCATGCTCCTGAAGTCGTCGTCCACCAGGGCGCCGACGGACATGAGCATCATGTCGACCCCGCGGGAGACGACCCTGGGGGCTATGTCCTTGGCGGCGGCCTGCGAGGCCGCCTCGATCACGAGGTCGCAGTGGTAGAGCTCCTCCTCGACGTTGTCGATGACGATGGCCTTCCTGAGCCGGGCGGCCAGGCTCTCGGCCAGGGGCTTCTCCATGTCCATGAGGTAGATCCTCTTCACCTCGGGCATCTCGTCCGCGGCGCTGGCGAGCTTGGAGCCGATGGAGCCGCATCCTACGATCGTTATGCGCATGGGACGGGCAATGGCGTTGCCTATTAATGACTTGTTGCAGGCAACGAGTCCCGATGATGGAAATCGTTCGGAATCCGCAGAATCGCTTCGAAAAGGTTTGGATTCCCGACGGATTCCGCAGAACCCGCCGGGAGTTCGGGCATCAGCCGAGCATGGCGTCCATGTCCGCCTTCGGCTCGCCGACGGCGTGGATCCCGAAGTTCTGGACCAGGAAGTCCAGGACACCGGAGGAGACGAACGCGGGGAGCGACGGCCCGAGGTAGATGTCCTTGATACCGAGGTGGAGCAGCGTCAGCAGGATGCAGACGGCCTTCTGCTCGTACCAGGAGAGCACCATGGACAGGGGCAGGTCGTTGACGCCGCAGCCGAAGGCGTTGGCAAGCGCGACGGCGACCTGGATCGCCCCGTACGCGTCGTTGCATTGGCCCATGTCCATCATGCGGGGCAGCCCGGCGACCGTCCCGAGATCAAGGTCGTTGAACCTGTACTTGCCGCATGCGAGGGTGAGCACCACGGTGTTCTCCGGGGTGTTCTGGACGAACTCCCTGAAGTAGCCGCGTCCGGGCTTGGCCCCGTCGCACCCTCCCACGAGGAAGAAATGCCCGATCTGCCCGGCCTTGACGGCCTCGATGACCTTGTCCGCCACGGACAGGACGAACCCGTGCCCGAATCCGGTGGTGAACGTGGCTCCCGTGGAGGTGGCCTCCTTGAATCCGCCCAGCTCCAGCGCCTTCTCGATCGCGGGGGTGAAGTCCTTGCCGTCGCCGATGTGCACCGTGCCGGGGTACGCGACGGGGCCGGAGGTGAACACCCTGTCCCTGTACGACTCGGCGGGGGGCATCAGGCAGTTGGTCGTGAACACGACCGCCGCGGGGACGCCCTCGAACTCCTTCTTCTGGTTCTGCCAGGCGGTCCCGAAGTTGCCCTTCAGATGAGGATACTTGTTCAGTTCGGGGTACGCGTGGGCCGGGAGCATCTCGCCGTGGGTGTAGACGTTGATGCCCTTGCCCTCGGTCTGCTCCAGGATCGCCTTCAGATCCTCCAGGTCGTGGCCGGTGACGATGATGGCCGGCCCGGGCTCCACGTCCCTGGAGACGGTGGCGGGGGACGGGACTCCGAAAGTCCCGGTGTTGGCGCGGTCCAGCATGGCCATGCACTCGAGGTTGGCCTCACCGACGCCGAGAACGACGGGGAGCAGCCCGTCCATGCCCATGTCCGAGCCGATGGCGCGGAGCGCCTTGTAGAGCATCGCGTCCACCGCGGGGCTGGTCTCGCCGAGGACCTCCGCGTGGTAGGCGTATGCGGCCATGCCGCGGATCCCGAACAGGATCAGGGACTTCAGGGAGCGGATGTCCTCCTGGGCCGTCCAGATGGACGACGCGGGGCACTCGCCCTTCCCGCCGGAGACCTTCCTGACCTCGGCGGTGAGGGACCTGATGCTGTCCGCGTCGAAGTCCACGTTGGTCAGGGTGGCGAACAGCGCCCTCCTGACAAGGGAGTCCACCTCGGGGTTCCCCGCGTCCGTGTTGTTCGCGAGACCGATGAGCGCGCTAGTGAGCTCGTCCTGGAGCATCGCGACCTCCGACGTCTTGCCGCAGACGCCGGCCCTTCCCATGCAGCCGCGGCCTCCCGCAGTCTGCTCGCACTGGAAACAGAACATCTCTTCCGACATGATTGAGACCTCTGTTCGTACCAGGCCGTTTTCGTTATATAACCGAAACGTTGTTTCTACAACGTAACCATGTCCAATGCCACGCAGATACTGAGGAACACCGGACTCTTCCAGGGGGTCTCGGACGACGAGATCAAGGCGATGTGCAGGTGCATGGGCGCCCGCACCCACAGGTACGTCCCCGGCGAGTTCCTCTTCCGCAGCGGCGACTGCGCCGACTGCATCGGCGTGGTGCTCGGCGGGAGGGTGGACGTGATCAAGCAGGACTGGTGGGGGAACTCCACGCTCCTGTCCTCCCACGGGGCAGGCGACGTCCTGTGCACCGAGTACGCCTGCGCCAACGGCGAGAGCATGGACGTCAGCGTCGTGTCCGAGAACAACTCCGAGGTCATGTTCTTCGACATCGCCCGCGTGACCACTGTCTGCTCGTCCTCGTGCGAGTTCCACAGCAGGGTGGTCCGGAACCTGGTCCAGGTCCTCGCCAGGAACTCCCTGTCCCTCGACAGAAGGCTCGACCAGATGTCCAAGCGGAGCACCCGCGACAAGGTCCGGGCGTTCCTCTCGGACCAGGCGAGGCGCGCCGGGTCCAGCGAGTTCATCATCACCATGAACAGGCAGGAGATGGCCGACCACCTCGGCGTCGACAGGAGCGCCCTGTCCGCCGAGCTGTCCAGGATGCAGAGGGACGGGATACTGGAGTTCTCGAAGAACCAGTTCAGGCTGCTGCGATCGCAGCCTTCCGTCCCACTCGGCCATGAACTCGTCCAGGAAGCCGACCATGTAGTCGTGGCGGTGTCCCGCCATCTCACGGGCGGTGTCCGTGTTCATCAGGTCCCTGAGCTTCAGGAGCTTCTCGTGGAAGTGGTTCACAGACGTTCCCTGGTTGGCGAAGTACTCCGCCTCGGACATGTTCTCCTTGTGGGCCTCGCCGGGTATGTGCATGGCGCGGCCGCGGGACCCGCCGAAGGCGAAGGTGCGTGCGATGCCGATGGCTCCGATGGCGTCCATCCTGTCCGCGTCCTGGACGATCCTCCCCTCGAGGGTGTCAGGGACCTTGGTGTCCGTGCCCTTGAAGGAGATCTGGGAGATGATGAGGCACACGTGCTCCTGAATGTCCGCGGGGATCCCCTCGGAGTCCATGAACGAGCGGGCGTTGGCCATGTTCTCGGTGGCGAACACCTTGCGGTCGTCCGCATCGTGGAGAAGCGCCGCGAGGCGGATGACGTCCTCGTCCCCGCCCTCCTTCGAGCAAATTGTCCTGGCGAGGTCGTGGACGCGCATGCTGTGGTAGAAGTCGTGCCCGCTGCTCTCGCCCTCGAAGAGCCTGCGGATGTAGTCGCGTGCGCGGTCGAATGTGGCCTCGTCCATGGCGGTGGATGGGCATCGGCGATATCCTGGTTTCGGAATCGGCCGTCGGGGGTATCTCACACCTCGTCGTCCTCGTCGATCCTCTCGATCTTGAAGATGACCGGCCTCGTCCCGTCGGAGCAGCACGTGATCATCGTGTTCTCCTCGGTCATCCAGCCCTTCATGATGGACCCGCCCTGGAGCCCGGCGTAGATGTACCTCGAGAACGCGTCCCAGGCCTCGGAGCAGTGCGGCTTCGAGGGGCCTCCCGCAACCTTCCCTGGATCGGCGGACGTGCTCACCAGCGTCCCGAGCCCCATGTTCCAGAAATCGTCCCTCCGGCTGTCGAACTCGAACACGTCCCCGGCGTTGTAGCAGGGGCACGGCCCCGCTTCCGGGTCCGCGCAGTACTGCCTCTGCAGCTCGGGGTAGCATTTCGTGTCCAGCACCGTGAGTCTTACCTTGTGGGCCATGGTTCCTCCTTCCGACACGGAACGGATGCCCTCCGGGCTAATTGCCTTTTCGGAGCCGTAACCTAATCCCGCACCCGGTCGCGGGCATCCCCCTGACGGCTTCCGAGGGGTCGTCCGCCATGACCGAGGACATCGCCGCCCCTCCGGCGGCTCCCGCCTCCAGGACACGGCCGTAGTTGTCGGGATTCACGCCCCCGATGGCGTACACCGGGATCGAGACGGCATCGCACACGGACCTCAGGAACCCGGTCCCGCGGGGCTCCCCGATCTTGCAGGCGGTCGGGAACACGTGTCCCGCGACCAGGTAGTCGGCGCCCAGTGCCTCGGCCTCCACGGCCTCCTCCGCCGAGTGGACGGAGACGCCGACCGTGAGTCCGGAGACGTCCGCCGTGCGCATCGCCGCGAGGGGAAGGTGGACATTGGGAATCCTCAGCTCCCTGGCCGCCGAGACATCGGTGTTGACGGACATCGGCACCCCGCGGGAGCGGCATGCCGCGAGGCACTCGGACGCCAGAGCCAGCAGCTCGGCGTGGCCAAGGTCCTTCTCCCTCAGGATGATCAGCTCCGGGCCCGCGTCGGCCACCAGCGCCACCTGGTCCGGGAGGGGCCTCCCGCACAGCTTCCTGGACGTTACTGCTATCATCGCATCCCCGTGCGGACGTAGTCCGCCATCACCGGCTGGAGCCCGTTCCTGCGCAGCGCGTCGACGACCTCGCCGACACCGCGCGGGTCGGATATGACGAACTGGCCCTCGCCGTGGCCGGAGCCGCTGTGCTCCCCTATGCCGACGCTCACGCCGGCGGAGATCTTCGTCGCCGTGAGGCCGACGATGCCGTCCCTGAACCCGCTCCGCTCCCTCGTGGAGATGGTCTGCCCGGCGTAGGGCAGGAAGATCCTGTACGCCAGGGACACCTGGAGGAGCTCGGCCTCCGTGACACCGGAGGTCTGCTCGAGGTTGGCCGCTGGCCTGAGCCTGGGCAGGGACATGGATATCTCCGCCGCGGGGTACCTGCGCTGGAGCATCATCGCGTGGAGCCCGCATGCGAACGCGTCCTTCCTGAAATCCGCCAGACCGAGCAGCGCCCCGAAGGCCACGCCGCGCATCCCTCCGCGGAGCGCCCTCTCCTGGGCGTCGAACCTGTACGCGAACACGGACTTGGGGCCGGCGAGGTGGAGCTCGTCGTAGCGCACAGGGTCGTATGTCTCCTGGAAGACGGTGACGTAGTCCGCGCCGGCGGCGTGGACCTTCGCGTAGTCCTCCGTGTTCATCGGATACACCTCCACGCCCACGACAGCGAACCTCTCCGCGGCGAGGCGGACGCACTCGCAGATGTAGTCGACTCCCGACTTCTCGCGGGACTCGCCGGTGAGGATGAGCACCTCCTCCAGCCCTGTCTCCGCTATGGCGTCCAGCTCTTTGGCTACGGCCTCCGGCTCCAGCCTCAGGCGGTCGATCCTGTTGCCGCTGTTGAACCCGCAGTAGACGCACCTGTTGGTGCAGTAGTTGGACACGTAGAGCGGCGTGAACATGCAGACCGAGTTGCCGAAATGGGCGCGCGTGAGCTCCCTTGCCCGGACGGCCGTCTCCTCGAGGAACGGCGCGGCGGCAGGCGAGAGCAGTGCGGCAAAGCCCTCCACAGACGGCTCCGAATGGATCGCCCTGCGGACATCCGCCTCCGTGTAGGACGAGGGATCGAACGACTCCCTCGCCTCCAGGACCCCGGACATCACGTCGGAGTCCAGGATCTCCATTCCGGGCATGTAGTCCCTCATGGGGATCGCTCCAGGAAGCCCGTCAGCGGGCTGGATGCCTCGGCGCGCCCGTCCAGGACCCTGCCTGTTCCCGACAGGTAGGCGAGGCGTCCCGCCTCTATCGCCATCCTGAACGCCCTGGCCATGCCCGGGACGTCGCCGGCGGTCGCGATGGCGGTGTTCGCCATGACCGCGGCACACCCGATCTCCATGGCCTCGCAGGCCTGGGACGGCTTCCCGATGCCGGCGTCCACGATCACGGGGACGTCCAGCTCCTCCACCATCATTTTGACGAACTCTTTCGTCAGAAGCCCGCGGTTGGATCCGATGGGCGAACCGAGCGGCATCACCGCCGCGGCGCCGGCATCGGCCATGTCCCTCGCGGCGGTCAGGTCGGGCATCATGTACGGCATGGGGACGAACCCCTCGTCGGCCAGCATCCCGACCGCCCTCACGGTCTCGCGGTTGTCCGGCAGGAGGTACTTGGTGTCCCTGATTATCTCTATCTTCACGAAGTCCCCGCACCCCAGCTCGCGGGCGAGCCTGGCTATGCGGACCGCCTCCTCCGCGCTCCTGGCGCCGGAGGTGTTCGGCAGCAGCGTTATCCCCTCGGGCATGCTGTCGAGCACGTTCCCCTCGCCTGCGGCGGACGCGCGCCTCACCGCGAGGGTAGCCATCTCCACCCCGCCCTCCTCGATGACCCTGCGGGTCATGTCGAGCGAGAACTTCCCGGAGCCGAGGATGAACCTCGAGCGGAACCTGCGTCCCCCTAGAACGAGGTCGTCGGACATCGGCCTCCCCCCACGAAGGAGACGACCTCCATGCGCTCCCCTCCGCGGACCCTCCGAACGGGGAGCTCGGAGCGGGGGCACACGCATCCGTCGATCTCCACGGCTATGCGGGCGGAGTCGAACCCCATGGACGCGACCGCGTCCAACACGGTCGAGCCCTCCGGGACTTCGGCTTCCCTGCCGTTGACGGTGATCCTCAGGACTGGTGTTTCCGGGCACATGGATGCGCATATGCGGACCGCGTGTTAAATGTAGCCCGTCCGGAGGGCTGGCACATAATCCATATAATATTACTGGGATATCCCCGCGATGAAGATTTCGACCAGGGGCAGGTACGCCCTCCGCATCATGCTGGACGTCGCGATGAACAGCAACGGGAAGCCTGTCAGCTTCAAGGAGGTCTCCCAGAGGCAGAACATCTCCCTGAAGTACATGGAGCAGATCGGCGCGCTCCTCACGCGGGCCGGGTTCCTCCGGAGCGTGCGCGGGGCCCAGGGCGGCTACAACCTGGTCGGCGTCCCGGCGGACTACACCATCGGGATGATCCTCAGGGTCACCGAGGGGCAGCTGAGCCCTGTGCCGTGCCTCGCGGACGGCAAGAACTCGTGCCCCAACTCCGCGGACTGCCTCACCATCCCGCTGTGGGAGAAGCTCAACGACGCGATCTTCGACGTCATCGACAACATGACCCTCCAGGACCTGATAGACATCGGGAAGGAGAGGCGCATCATCGTCATCGACGGCACCGAGGAGAAGTCCGAGGACTGATCCCCCTTTCTTTTTGTGTTCAAAGCGGGCGCTTCCGCGCCTGGAAATGATTCGAAGAAACTGTGGTGGAGGGGCCTTCCGGCCCCTCCTGAGGTTAGCGAGCTTGGCAGCTCCGCGCTTCACTGATTGAACATCGGCGAGGAGAGGTACCTCTCGCCGGTGTCGGCCAGGAGGGCGACGATGGTCTTGCCCTCGTTCTCCGGCCTCTTGGCCAGCTGGATGGCGGCCCAGACGGCGGCTCCGGAGGAGATGCCCACGAGGACGCCCTCCCTCTTGGCCACAAGGCGGCCGTACTCGAAGGCGTCCTCGTCCTTGACGGTGATGACCTCGTCGTAGACCTTGGTGTCCAGCACGTCCGGGACGAACCCGGCTCCGATTCCCTGGATCTTGTGGGGTCCCGCGTGGCCCTCGGACAGCACCGGGGAGCTGGCGGGCTCGACGGCGACGACCTTCACGTTGGGGTTCATGGACTTGAGGTACTGGCCCACTCCGGTGACCGTTCCGCCGGTTCCGACTCCCGCGACGAAGATGTCGACGTTTCCGTCGGAGTCCTCCCAGATCTCGGGCCCGGTGGTGCTCCTGTGGACCAGGGGGT